>NZ_CP156079.1:1500000-1645000 GCF_040892545.1 Paracidovorax avenae | reverse complement strand
CTTCAGGGCCAGCTTTTCGATCAGGCCGTGGTACTCGTCGTAGCTCACATAGAGGTGCTTGCCGTCTTCAGTCAACATGGGTGGGGGGCTCCGGAGTGCGCTTTCGGGAAAAACGGATATGGCGCGACGCGCTCACTGCGCGGCGTAGGGATGCTGCATCATGATCGTGTGGTCCCGGTCAGGACTCGTGGAGATCATGGCGATGGGCACGGCGGTCACTTCGGCGATGCGCTCCAGGTAGCGGCGCGCATTGGCAGGAAGCGAGTCGTATTGGGTGACGCCGACGGTGGAATCGCTCCAGCCCGCCAGGGTTTCATATACGGGAACGCAGCGGGCGATTTCCTCGGCGCCCATGGGCAGGATGTCGATGCGCTCGCCATCGAGTTCGTAGCCAACGCAGAGCTTCAGTTCTTCCAGGCCGTCCAGTACGTCCAGCTTGGTGATGCACAGGCCGGTCAGTCCATTCACCTGGGCGCTTCTCTTGAGCAGTGCGGCATCGAACCAGCCGCACCGCCGGCTGCGGCCGGTGGTCACGCCTTTTTCTGCGCCGATGGTGCTCATGTGGTAGCCCGGGGTGCCCGGCTTTTCCCATTCCAGCTCGGTCGGGAACGGCCCACCACCCACCCGGGTGCAATAGGCTTTCGTGATGCCCAGCACGTAATGCAGCAGGCCAGGTCCCACGCCGGACCCTGCCGCCGCGTTGCCGGCAACGCAGTTGCTGGAAGTAACGTAGGGATAGGTGCCATGGTCCACATCCAGCAGCGTGCCTTGCGCGCCTTCGAACAGCAGGTTGGCGCCCGCCTTGTGGGCTTCGTTCAGTTCGCGGGATACGTCGGCGATCATGGGCTTGAGCAACTCGGCATGGCGCATCGCTTCCTGGTAGACAGCATCGAACTGCACCTCTCCATCCTTCAGGTAGGGCTGCAGCGCGCTGCCGAACTGGAAGGATTCGGAGTGCAGGAAGGACTTCAGCACATGGTTGTGGAGCGCCAGCAGTTCCTTGAGCTTCGCGGCGAAGCGCTCGGGATGCTTGAGATCCTGGACGCGGAGGGCGCGCCGCGCCACCTTGTCTTCATAGGCGGGACCGATGCCACGGCCGGTCGTGCCGATCTTCTCGCTGCCGCCATGTTCGCGCGCAGCCTCGCGGGCGACATCCAGCGCGGCGTGGAACGGCAGGATCAGCGGGCATGCCTCGCTGATGCGCAGGCGGGAACGCACTTCCACTCCGGCCTTCTCCAGGCCTTCGATTTCTTCGAACAGCTTGGCCGCCGAGAGGACGACGCCATTGCCGATATAGCACTTGACCCCGGGCCGCATGATGCCGCTGGGGATGAGGTGCAGGGCAGTCTTCACGCCGTTGATGACGAGGGTATGGCCTGCGTTGTGGCCGCCCTGGAAGCGCACCACGCCCTGGGCGCTTTCGGTGAGCCAGTCCACGAGCTTGCCCTTGCCTTCGTCACCCCACTGGGTGCCCACCACGACGACGTTTCGCCCTTTGATCGCTGCTTGCATGTCAAACCTGTCTGGATTCAATGTTCATCAATATGGAAGAGGCCGCACCGCCCACTGGCCCTGCTCGAGCACCAGTTCGCGGTCGCACTGGAATTCCTGCACTTCGCTTTCATGGCCTGGCAATACGCAGACCACGGTTTCGCCCGCGCTGCGGAGCTGTGCAATGAAACGGTGGGCGTCCGGCGTGGCAGCCCAGGGGGCCTTGATCGCCGCCTTCAGCGTCCGCGGGGGCACGATGCCGACCAGTTGCTTGATATCGAGGCTGAAGCCCGCGGCAGGCCGGGTCCGGCCGAAGGCTGCGCCCACTTCGTCGTAGCGCCCTCCCCGCACCACCGCATCCGTCGCGTTCCGGGCGTAGATGGTGAAGCGGGCACCGCTGTAATAGGAATAGCCGCGCAGGTCGGCAAGGTCGAACGACACCGGGCGACCTTCAAGATGCGCAGCGATGGATTTCAGATTGGCGAGCACCTCATCGACACCGGCCACGCCGCTGAGCGCGGTCCGGGCCTCGTCCAGGACGCGGGCATCTCCGTAGAGCTCCAGCACGGCGGACAACGCACGCCGGGTTGCGGACGGCAGCCCGGCCGACGCCAGGGACAGCTCGGAGGCATCCTTGGCAGCGAGTGCTGCGTAGATCCTCCGGACCGTGGCGGCATCTGCGGCGACGGGTTCCAGCAAGGTGCGGACGATGCGGGCGTCGGACAGATCGACGCTGACGCCCTCGACGCCTGCGAGGTGCAGGCAGTCGAGTGCCAGCAGCACGGATTCCAGGTCGGCCTCCATGCCGGAATGGCCGTAGATTTCCGCACCGAATTGCAGGGGTTCGCGGGTCGCGCGAGGACGGTCCGGCCGGGTGTGCAGCACGGGGCCGCAATAGCAGAGACGCGTCACACCGGACCGGTTCAGCAGGTGGGCATCGATCCGCGCGACCTGCTGGGTCATGTCGGCACGCAGGCCGATGGAGCGGCCGGACAATTGATCCACCAGCTTGAACGTCTGGAGGTCCAGCGCCTCCCCCGTTCCGGACAGCAGGGATTCCAGGTGCTCCAACATCGGGGGCATGACCAGTTCATAGCCATAGCCCCGGGCGGTGTCGATGAGCCCTCGACGCAGTTCTTCGATGTGCCGGGCCTCCGAAGGCAGGACATCGGCAATGTGATCCGGCAGGACCCAAGCGGACATGGGAAGGGGGTGTCTGTTAAAAATGCAATTCTACCGGGCACTGCCGGTGCCGCCGTCTCGCAGCGGACGCGCGGAATGCGGCACAGGCGTGACAGGGCGATGGGATCGCCCCTTTTTTTGTCAGCCTGGGCGGCTGGAGGCGCCGGCACGGATCGGCCGGCCCTCCCGGTCGGATGGACTCAGTTGCGGGGAGCGGGGGACGCCGCGTTTCCGCGGAAGTTCTTGAAGAACTCGGAGGACGACGGATCGACCACCACCACATCGCTCTTCTTGCTGAAGCTCGACTTGTAGGCTTCGAGGCTTCGGTAGAACTGGGCGAACTGGGCATCGCGACCGAACGCGTCCGCATAGATGCGCGCGGCCTCGGCATCGCCCTCACCCTTCAGCTTCTGGGCATCCCGGTAGGCGTTGGCGATGGTGATCTCGCGCTGCCTGTCGGCATCGGCGCGGATCTTTTCGCCCTCGGCCGCCCCGGTGGAGCGGAGTTCGTTCGCCACGCGCTTGCGCTCGGCTTCCATGCGGCGATAGACCGACTCGGTGATCGCCTCGACGTAATCGACGCGGGTGATGCGGACATCGACGACGTCCACGCCCCAGGGCTTGGTGCCCTTGACGACTTCCAGGACTTCCTTTTTCACGTCCGACATGAGCGCGTCGCGCTTGGTGGCCAGCAATTCCCTGACCGTACGGCGGTTGACCTCTTCCTGGAAGGCGTTGCGGACGACCCGGTTGAGCTGCAGCGCGCCCGCGTTCTCGTCGAGGCCGACATTGCGGATGTATTCCGAGGGGTCGGAGATGCGCCAGCGCACGTACCAGTCGATCACCACCCGCTGCTTCTCGGCGGTCAGCATGGATTCGGTGTCGGTGCTGTCCAGCGTGAGCAGGCGCTTGTCGATGTATCGCACGTTCTGGAACGGCGGGGGCAGCTTGAAGTTGAGGCCCGGCTCGGTGATGACTTCCTTGATCTGCCCGAGCTGGTACACCACGCCGAACTGGCGCTGGTCCACGACGAATAGCGTGGAGCTGAGCAGGGCGAGCACCACCAGCAGGGAGGAAACGATGAATCCGACTCTGTTCACGACTGTGTCTCCCTCGGGCTAGCGGGCTTCACGGTCCCGGGTGCGGCTGGTGTCGCGCGCGCGGGGATCGATGGGAAATGCCTGGGTGGTACTGGATGGTATGGATGAGGACGACGATGCCGGAGGGGCTTCCGGGGTGGGCGCCGCCGCAGCACCACCCTGGGAGACGTTCTGCATGATCTTGTCCAGCGGGAGGTACAGCAGGTTCGAACCCTGGCGCGAATCCACCAGCACCTTGGTGACGTTCGAGTAGATCTGCTGCATGGCTTCGAGGTACATGCGGTCGCGGGTGACCTGCGGCGCCTTCTGGTACTCGGTGAGCACGGAGCTGAAGCGCTGGGCATCGCCCTGCGCCTGGGCGACGATCCGGGCCTTGTAGGCAGCGGCTTCCTCGGTGAGACGGGAGGCGGAACCGACCGCCCGGGGAATCACGTCGTTGGCATAGGCCTGGGCCTCGTTCTTCGCACGCTCGCGCTCCTGGCCGGCCTTGAGCACATCGTCGAACGCGGCCTGCACCTGCTCGGGCGGGCGCACGCCGCCCTGCTGCAGGTTGATGCCCACCACCTCGACACCGATCTTGTAGCGGTCCAGGATGGTCTGCATGAGGGTGCGGACGCGGGGCGCGATCTGGTCGCGCTCCTCGGCCAGGGCGGTATCCATGCGCATCTTGCCGACGATCTCGCGCACGGCCGTCTCGGCCACCTGGATCACGGCTTCGCCGGGGTTGCGGCTCTCGAACAGCCAGGCCCGGGCATCGTTCAGGCGGTACTGGACGGCGAACTTGATCTCGACGATGTTCTCGTCTTCGGTGAGCATGGCCGATTCGCGCAGGCCGGTGCTCTTGATGATGCTGTCCCGGCCGACGTCGGCGGAGCGGATCTGGGTGACGAACACCAGTTCGTGCCGCTGGATGGGGTACGGCAGGCGCCAGTTGAAGCCGGCGTTCACCGTGGTCTTGTACTTGCCGAACTGGGTGATGACGGCCTGCTGTCCTTCCTGGACGATGAAGAAGCCGGAGCCCAGCCAGATCAGCACGGCCACCGCGGCGATCAGGCCGACGCCCACGCCGGTGTTCTTCATGTCGGGCTGGAATCCACCGCCCGATCCGTTGCCGGGACCGCGCCCGCCGCCGTTGCGGCCGCCGAAGAGGCCTCCGAGCTTGCGGTTGAGGTCGCGCCACAGCTCGTCCAGGTCGGGCGGCTGGCCCTGGGGATCGCGGCCGCGGTTCCCCCCGGGAGGTGGGTTCGGACGATCGGAATCCGGGCGGTTCGCACCATCAGCCTTGTCATCGCCGCGGCCCCAGCGGGGATCATTCAGATTGAACATGCCCCGGATCCGCCCGGGCAGCGATGCCGGACGCCAGGCGCTGAAAGGATGATTCATGCGATAGATCTCTAGTTTTCGAGAAGATGGGTCTCGCGGCATTGTGCCCAACTGGCCTCAAGGCGCTGGAAATTCAGCATCGGTGCCTGGGGTCATGGGGCTTTCGCGGGCGGCCAGTGCCGCAGCGGTCAGCTGGCTGCGCAGTTCAGGCAACCCTTTCCCGGTGCGGGCACTGACGAACAGCTTCGGCAGCTGGCGCCCGTCCCACTCGTAGGTGTCCTGCAAGGCCAGCGGCTGCTGGTCGGCCGGCACGGCATCCAGCTTGTTGAACACCAGGACCTGGGGAATCTCGCCGGCGCCGATTTCGCCGAGCACTTTTTCGACCTCGGCGATCTGCTCGGGGAAATCGGGATTGGATGCATCCACGACATGCAGGAGCAGGTCGGCATCGACGGCTTCCTGCAGGGTGGCCTGGAAGGCATCGATGAGGCCGTGGGGCAGGTCGCGGATGAAGCCCACCGTGTCGGACAGGGACACGGTGCCGCCCAGTTCGGCCAGGTACAGCTGGCGGGTGGTCGTGTCGAGCGTGGCGAACAACTGGTCGGCGGCATAGGCCCTTGCCTTCACGAGCGCGTTGAAGAGCGTGGACTTGCCTGCGTTGGTGTAGCCGACCAGGGAGATGTTGAAGGTGTCCCGGCGGGCACGCTGGCGCCGCTGGGTGGCGCGCTGGCGCTTGACCTTCTGCAGGCGCTCGCGGGTGCGCTTGATCGCGTCGTCGATCATGCGGCGGTCAAGCTCGATCTGGGTTTCGCCAGGACCGCCACGCGCGCCGATGCCGCCGCGCTGGCGCTCCAGGTGGGACCAGCGGCGCACGAGGCGGGTGCTCAGGTATTGCAGCCGGGCGAGTTCGACCTGGAGCTTGCCCTCGTGGCTCCGGGCGCGCTGCGCGAAGATCTCGAGGATGAGCAGGGTGCGGTCGGTGACCGGCAGTTCGAGATGCCTTTCGAGGTTGCGCTGCTGGGCCGGACTGAGGGCCTGGTCGAACAGCACTTCCACCGCGCCGTGCATCTGCGCGAGCATGCGGATTTCATCGGCCTTGCCGCTGCCGACGAACAGGGCGGCATCAGGCGCCTTGCGCTTGCAGGTCAGCCGGGCGACGGGAGCGAGGCCGGCGGTCTGGGCCAGCAGGCCCAGCTCTTCCAGCTCGGCATCGAAATGGGGAAGGCCGAAATCCACCCCCACCAGGATGACGGGAGTGGATTGCGGTTCAGGGGATGAGGATGAACTCAAGACAGCAGCCTGGACGGGGCATGCGCCCTGTCCAGGGTGTACCTACACGGGCGCAGGAGTGTCAATTGCCGGGTTCGGCATCCGCGGGTTCGGCCGTCGAGAAATTGACGGCACGCCCTGGAACGATGGTGGAGATGGCGTGCTTGTAGACCATCTGGGTGACCGTGTTGCGCAGCAGCACGACGTACTGGTCGAAGGATTCGATCTGCCCCTGCAGCTTGATACCGTTGACCAGGTAGATGGAAACAGGCACGTGCTCGCGGCGCAGTGCGTTCAGGAAGGGGTCTTGAAGAAGTTGACCTTTGTTGCTCACGATATTCTCCGTGTTCAGGAATATTGTTGTAAAGCTGCACCTTACCACAGCCTTCCGTCGCCCAGGACGAAGCGGGACATTGACGGGATGTGGACCTACGCGTCGGAGTCTTCGGCGAAGGGGTTGCGGGATGTCTTCATCTCGATGCGCAGGGGCGTGCCCACGAGGTCGAACTCCTTGCGGAACCGGCCTTCCAGGAAGCGCTTGTACGCATCGGTGACATGCTCCAGCGAATTGCCGTGGATGACGATCACCGGAGGGTTCATGCCGCCCTGGTGGGCATAGCGCATCTTCGGGCGGAACATGCCCGAGCGCTTGGGCGCCTGGAACTGCACGGCCTCCAGCAGGAGGCGGGTGAGCACCGGCGTGGGCATCTTGCAGGTGGCGGCCTTGTGCGCCTGGGCGATCGAGGTCCACAGGGGCCCCAGCCCCTGGCGCTTCTTGGCGGAAATGAAGTGCAGCGAGGCGAACTTCAGGAACGACAGGCGCGTTTCGATGGAGCGCTCGAGCATCTGGCGGCCGTAGTCGTCCACGGCATCCCATTTGTTCACCGCGAGGACCACCGCACGCCCGCTTTCGAGGATGTAGCCGGCGATGTGCGCGTCCTGGTCCGTCACGCCCTGGGTGGCATCCAGCAGCAGCAGCACGACATTGGCGGACTCGATGGCCTGCAGGGTCTTGACCACCGAGAATTTCTCGATGGCCTCGAACACCTTGCCCTTGCGCCGCAAGCCTGCAGTGTCGATGAGCTCGAACTGCTGCCCGTTGCGCTCGAAAGGCACCGAGATGGCGTCCCGCGTGGTGCCGGGCATGTCGAAGGCGACGAGGCGCTCCTCGCCGAGCCAGGTGTTGATCAGGGTGGATTTGCCCACATTGGGCCGGCCAGCGACGGCCAGGCGGATGGGTTTGTCCTCGCCGTCTTCCGGTTCGTCCTCGGGCTCGGGCAGGTGCAGGGCATCCAGCGCGATTTCGAGCATGCTGCGGACGCCCTGCCCGTGGGCCGCGGAGACCGGGAGGACTTCGCCCAGGCCCAGTTCGTAGAACTCGGCCAGTTGCACTCCCTCGCGCATGCCCTCGGCCTTGTTGCCCACGAGCAGGCAGGGTTTGCCGAGGCGCCGCAGGTAGTTGGCGATGTCGTGGTCCTGGGCCGACAGGCCCGCGCGTGCGTCCACGACGAAGATGACGACATCCGCTTCCGCGACGGCCTGCTGCGTCTGCTTGGCCATCTCGCGGTAGATGCCCGACGAGGCATCGGGCTCGAAGCCCCCGGTATCGATGACGATGTATTCGTGCTTGCCCAGCTTGCCGTTGCCGTAGTGCCGATCACGCGTGAGGCCCGCGAAATCGGCGACGATGGCGTCGCGCGACTTCGTGAGCCGGTTGAACAGGGTGGACTTGCCCACGTTGGGGCGGCCCACCAGAGCGATGACTGGCTTCATCCGGACATTTTCCTCATTGGCGTGGGACCGCTCATTCGGGACGGAACCCGTAGATGCCGCCGTTGCGCGTGACCACCACCAGCGTGTCGCCTGCGGCAACGGGCGGAGCGGCCACGCCCGAGCCGTCGGTCGTCAGGCGGTTCAGGAAGGAGCCGTCCTCGCGGGACAGCAGGTGCACGAGGCCCGAATCGTCGCCCACCACCACCGAGCGCCCCAGCAGCAGGGGCGCGCTCAGCTTGCGGTAGCGCAGCTTGTCGAGCGACCAGGCCTGGGCGCCGTCGGCGCGCTTCCAGGCCACCACGGTGCCATTGCTCTCGGTGCCGAACAGCATGGTCGCGTCGCCATGGATGCCTTCGGAGCCGCTGGCAGGATGGGTCCATGCCACCGTGCCGCGGGAAGTGTCCACGCAGCCCACCGTGGCCTGGTAGGCCCGGGCGCAGACGCTGTCGCCTTCGCGGCTCACGCGGCCGAGCAGTTCCACCAGCCGCTCGACGTCGTTGGTGCCGCGCGGGCTGGCCAGCGGGGCTTCCCAGCGCACGGTGCCGTTGTCGGGGTTGAACCCCACCATCCGGCCCGACAGCCCGGCGACCAGGGTGTCGCCGACGGCGGTGATCAGGCCATCCTGGCGCAGCACCAGCGGTTCCCCGGGACGCTGCTGGTTCCAGAGCCTGGCGCCGCCCGCCGCGTCGTAGGCGGACAGCGAGCGGTCCGCCGCCAGGACGAAGACGCGGTTGCCGGCCACCAGCGGCGCCGTGTAGACCTGCGCCGCGAGCGGCTTGCGCCACAGTTCGCGGCCGCCGGACAGGACGACCAGTTGGTTGGAGCTGGTGACGACCGCGGTCCATTTGCCGTCGCTGCCCACGCCCGCGGACAGCGGCTCGCCGACCGTGGCGCGCCAGATGTCCCCGCCGGTGCGGGCATCGATGGCAGCGACTGTGCCTTCCGCGGACGCGACGGTGACCTGGGTACCGTTGACGTGGACGGACAGGGGCAGGCGGCCGATCTCCCCGATCCTGGATGTCCAGGCCTGCCGCACGCCGATCACGGGGACCACGGGCCCCAGTTCGGCGGGCTTGGGCTTGGAGGAGCCACCCCACAGGGAACACCCGGACGCCAGCGTGGCGGCCGCCACGAGGAGGGCCAGGCCCGCGCGGCGGGCGCCGCGCTCGAAGTTGTGCTGCTGTGTCACTTTGCGGCCTCTCCGTCTGCACGCGCCTGGACGCCCAGGCTGCCCAGCTTCACCTCGACGACGCGGCGGTATTCGGTTCCGTCCTCGAGGCCCTTGTATGCCTTCTGGTACTCGGCGATCGCCTCGGCCTTCTTTCCCTGCAGCGCCAGCACGTCGCCCTTGCGGTCCGCGATCATCGGATCGAACTGGGGCGGGAACTTGCCGGAAAGGCGTGCCAGGGCCTGGTCATAGGCTTTCTGGTCGATGAGGAGGCCCGCCAGCCGCAGCGAGGCGATGGCCTTGTAGCCCTCGTCGGACGCGTTGTCCGCCAGCCATTGCAGGATGGGCTTGGCCCCGTCCGGGTTGCCGCTGTCCACCATGGCTTTCGCGGCCAGCAGGCCCGCCTGCGCGGCCTGGACGGTGCCGCCGTAGCGGGACTTGAGGTCGTCGAAGGCCTGCGTGGCGCGGGCCGCGTCGCCGCCCTGCACCGCGACCTGCACGGCGTCCGACAGCGCGGCAGCCTGCCCCGACTGCCGGTTCTGCCAGTACTGGTAGCCGTTCCAGGCGGCCACACCGCCAAAGATCACGACCATCACCCCGCTGATGAGGGTGCCCCAGGCATTCCAGAAATGCTTGAGCTGGTCGATCTGTTCTTGTTCTTCGAGGTCGAGGTGTTTTGCCATGAATAAGGGTTCGCGACAGGATTAGCGGGAGGATTGTAGGGTGGCGGCCCAGGCGGGGATTTCGTCGAGGCGCCGCTCGACCTGCTCGGCGCCCTGCTCCCGCAGCGGCTTGACGGTGACCGCTCCCCGGGCCAGTTCGTCCGCGCCGAACACCAGGGCGAATGCCGCGCCGCTCGCGTCCGCCCGCTTGAACTGGGACTTGAAGCTGCCCTGCCCTTCGGCGCTGGCGGCGTGCATCTGCACGCTGAGCCCCGCCTCGCGCAGCTGGCGCAGGGTGCGCAGCACGACCGGCGCGGCGGCAGCATCCGGCACGACGGCATAGACGTCGGGCCGGGCCTCGGGAATGGCGGCGCCCTGCTCCCGGAGCAGTTCCAGCACGCGCTCGACGCCGATGGCCCAGCCGACGGCCGGGGCCGGCTTGCCGCCCACCTGGACGATGAGATCGTCGTAGCGTCCTCCGGCACAGACCGTACCCTGGGAGCCGAGGCGGTCGGTGATGAACTCGAACACCGTGAGGTTGTAGTAGTCCAGGCCGCGCACCAGGCGCGGGTTGATGGTGTAGGCGATGCCGTTGGCGTCCAGGATGGCGCGCAGGCCATCGAAGTGGGCGAGCGACTCCTCGCCGAGGAAATCCATGAGCCGGGGCGCCGACTCCACCACGGGCTTCATCGCGGGGTTCTTGGTGTCCAGGATGCGCAGCGGGTTGGTATGCAGGCGGCGCTGGCCATCCTCGTCGAGCAGGTCCGCATGGCGCTCGAAGTGGGCGATGAGCTGCTCGCGGTGGCGCGCGCGCTCCGCGGGCTGGCCGAGGCTGTTGAGTTCGAGACGCACATCGGTGAGTCCGATGGACTTCCAGAGCGCATCCGCCAGCAGGATCAGTTCCGCATCGACGTCCGGCCCTGCGAAGCCCAGTGCCTCGGCGCCGATCTGGTGGAACTGCCGGAAACGTCCGCGCTGCGGCTTCTCGCGGCGGAACATGGGGCCGGTGTACCAGAGGCGCTTGGGACCGTCGTAGAGCATGTTGTGCTCGATGGCCGCGCGCACCACGCCGGCGGTGTTCTCGGGCCGCAGGCTGAGGTGGTCGTTGTCGCCGTATTTGTCGGAACGGTCGTGGAAGGAGTACATCTCCTTCTCGACGATGTCGGTGACTTCGCCGATGCCGCGGACGAACAGCGCGGTGTGCTCCAGGATGGGCGTGCGGACGTTGCGGTAGGCGAACTGTCCCATGAGGCCGCGCACCTTGCCCTCCAGCCATTCCCAGCGGGACGACTCGGGCGGCAGGATGTCGTTCATGCCTTTGACGGCGGCGAGTTTGGCGGGCCTGGAGGCCGGGGACGGGCTGGGGGGATTGCTTGCGGACATACGTCGGAAGGTGGGGGCATGGGCCCCGGGTGCGGGCATGGCCGGCATCACGGAGGGATGCGGCACTCCTGCCCGGAGCGGATCAGAGAACTTCGGCGGTGCTGCCGAAGCGGCGGGAAATATAGTCCTCGACCACCTGCTGGAAGTCGCGGGCGATGTGCTCTCCCCGCAGGGTCATCGCCTTCTCTCCATCGATGAAGACCGGCGCGGACGGCGCCTCGCCCGTTCCGGGCAGGCTGATGCCGATGTCGGCGTGCTTGCTTTCGCCCGGACCATTCACGATGCAGCCCATCACGGCCACCTTGATCTTCTCGACGCCGGGGTAGCGGGTGCGCCAGACGGGCATCTGCGAGCGCAGGAAGTCGTCGATCTGCTTGGCCAGTTCCTGGAAGGTGGTGCTGGTGGTGCGCCCGCAGCCGGGGCAGGCGGTGACGCTGGGCACGAAGACGCGCAGCCCAAGTGCCTGCAGGATCTCGGAAGCCACGACGACTTCCTGCGTGCGGGCCTCGCCGGGCTGGGGCGTGAGCGACACCCGGATGGTGTCCCCGATGCCCTCCTGCAGCAGCACCGACAGCGCAGCCGCGGAGGCGACCGTCCCCTTGGTGCCCATGCCCGCCTCGGTCAGGCCCAGGTGCAGGGCATAGTCGCAGCGGCGGGCCAGTTCGCGATAGACGGATATGAGATCCTGCACGCCGCTGACCTTGCAGGACAGGATGATCTGGTTGCCATCGAGCCCCATGGCCTCGGCACGCTGCGCCGATTCGATGGCGGAGGTGATCAGGGCCTCGTACATGACCTGGCGGGCGTCCCAGGGCACGGCGCGCCGGCTGTTCGCGTCCATCAGGCCGGCAAGCAACTCCTGGTCGAGGCTGCCCCAGTTCACGCCGATGCGCACGGCCTTGTTCCAGCGCATGGCCGCCTCGATCATCTGGCCGAACTGCCGGTCGCGCTTGTCGCCCTTGCCCACGTTGCCGGGATTGATGCGGTACTTGGAGAGCGCCTGGGCACAATCCGGGTATTCGGTGAGCAGGCGGTGTCCGTTGTAGTGGAAATCGCCCACCAGCGGCACGGTCTCGCCCATGCGGTCGAGCTGCTCGCGGATGTACGGCACGGCGGCTGCCGCCTCGGGCGTGTTGACGGTGATGCGCACGAACTCGGAGCCGGCCTGCGCCAGCTCCTTGACCTGGATGGCCGTGGCGATCGCATCCACGGTATCGGTGTTGGTCATGGACTGCACGCGCACGGGCGCGTCGCCACCGACCGTCACCACCCGGTCGCCCCAGGCGATGCGTGCCTGGCGCGACCGCCGCGGGAGCGGCGATGCCATGGCGATGGGGGATTCGGCGTTGGGAGTGTGGATCACTTATTTCACCTCGAACCGGGCAACGTTCTCGCGCGCGACGGGCGCGAGGTCCATGGGCTGGCCACGCACCAGGACTTCGGTCGCGTCGGCCTTGCCGACCACGACCGACCATGGGGGAGAGCCGGGCACTGCCACCGTTTCCCCGGCGCGCACCAGCTTCTGCAGAACGGTGCCTCCCGTCGCCGCACGCACCTGGACCCAGGAGTCCCCGCGGGCACGGATGACGAGGGCGCTCTGCGCGGCCTCGGCACTGGCGGGCGCCGATGCGGCGGCCGCGACGACCGGGGGCGCCGCGGCGGGCGCGCTGGACGCCGCCATGGCCGACGATGCCACGGGAGCGGGCGGCAGCGGCGCGCCGCCCACCAGGGTTTCCTGGCGCAGCAGGACTGGCTCGGACACCGTTCCGGCCGCAGGGGCCGAGGGTGCATCTCCGGCCTGTGCGGTCTCCTGGGCGCCCGACGGCTCGCCGGTCGCGACCGATGGCGCGCCCTGCAGGCGGTCGAACCATTCCCGGGGCACGAAGACCAGGGCCACGGCAGCCACCAGCAGAAAGGCGACGGCGAACGCGACCTTGCGCGAGCCGGAGGCCGCGGACGAGGATGCAAGCTTGGCGGACCCCGGCTTGAACGATGCGTTGATGCCATCGTGGGAGGACAGCCGGGGGGCCTGGTTCTGCGGCAGCAGCGCCAGCACGGGCGCCGCATCGATCTTGAGGGTGCGGCAGATGCTGGACACCAGGGCGCGGACGAAGACGGCATCCGGGAACACGCCGAGGTTGCCAGCCTCCAGGGCCTCGAGCTTGTGCACCGGCACCTTGAGCGACACGGCCAGCGCGGCGACATGCATGCCGGCCTGCTCGCGCGCCTGCCGCAGCATCGCGCCTGCCGCGGCGGCATCCGCCAATGCCCGTTCCACTTCCGCGCTGGAAATCTGTGCGTCCTGCGCCACCGGCTCACTCATTGAATGCTCCCCGATCGAATGCCAACACTTCCTTGGAGTCAGGGAAACGCTTGTGCAATTGTTCACCCAGCTGGCGCATCTCCAGGGCATTGCCCAGGGCGCGCTCGATCTTGATACCCAGCCAGAGCGATTCCGCGTTGGCCAGTTCACTGTTGTTCAGGCGCCGGCTGTAGAACTGCGCCCGCTTCGCGTCGCCGCGGCGGAACGCCAGCGACGCCAGGTTGTAGCCCACCACCGGGTTGCCGGCATCGAGTTCGTAGGCCTTGGCCAGCGTCTTCTCGGCCTCGGCCACCTGCCCCGCGCGCTCCTGGCAGAGACCCTGCGTCATGAGCGTCTTCGCGCGGGCGGTGTAGGAAGGCACAGCCAGCGCACGGTCGAAGAAGCGTTCGGCTTCCGCGTAGTTCTTCTGCTGGCAGCGCAGCCAGCCGTAGTTGTGCAGCAGGTAGGGCTCCTGCGGATTGATGTCGAGCGCGCGGCGGAAGCTGTCGTCGGCCGACGGCCAGTCGCCCAGGCGCATGAACACCAGGCCACGGAGGTTGTAGCCGTCCCCGAACGAGGGATCGGTGGAGATGGCCTGCTGGACTTCTTCCAGCGCGACCTGGGTCTGGCCCATTTCCAGGTAGTTGGCGGCGAGTTCCAGCCGGATGCGCGCGCGGCGGCGCAACTCAGCCGCCTCGGACGACGGGTTGGCCTCGGGCGCCAGGGCCGTCGCCGTGCTGGTGCCGGTATCAGACCGGGCAGCGCATCCGCCCAGGGCCAGCGCCAGGCACACGGCTGCGCCGGCCGCGAGGACGTGGCGGGACGCATGCCGCAGGAACGATCGGGGTTCCACCATCTCAAGCCTCCAGAACGGGGCGGCCTTCATGCCACCGGTTTGAGAACGATCGTGCGCTGCCTGGCCATGCGTTCGGCCGCCCGGGTGCGGTCCTTCACATCGCCCGCGAGCTGCCCGCAGGCCGCGTCGATGTCATCGCCGCGTGTCTTGCGCACGGTCGTAACGATACCCGCATCGCTCAGCATCTTCGCGAAAGCCGCCACCTGCTGAGGGTTGGAACGGTGCAGTCCGGAAGCGGGAAACGGGTTGAAGGGAATCAGGTTGAACTTGCAGCGCACCCCCTCCCCGCCGCGCGGGCGCACGAGGTCGATGAGCTGGCGCGCATGCTCGGGCTGGTCGTTGACGCCATCGAGCATGCAGTATTCGAAGGTGATGAAATCCCGCGGCGCGTGCTCCAGGTAACGCGTGCAGGCGTCGAGCAGTTCGCGCAGGGGGTATTTGCGGTTCAGGGGAACGAGCTGGTCCCGCAGGGCGTCGTTCGGCGCATGCAGCGACACGGCCATCGCCACGGCGCAGTCCTGGGAGAGGCGGTCCATCATGGGCACGACGCCGGAGGTGGACACCGTGAGGCGCCGCCGCGACAGGCCATAACCATGGTCGTCGAGCATGGTGCGCAGTGCCGGCACCAGTGCGGTGTAGTTCTGCAAGGGCTCGCCCATGCCCATCATGACCACGTTGGAGATGACGCGCTCCTGGGTTCCCAGGCGGGCACGCAGGGCATGCTCGGCGAACCAGAGCTGGGCGACGATCTCGCCGCTGGTGAGGTTGCGGCTGAAACCCTGGTGCCCCGTGGAGCAGAAGCGGCAGCCCACCGCGCAGCCGGCCTGCGAGGAAATGCACAGCGTGCCGCGGTCATCCTCGGGGATGAACACGGACTCGACCGCATTGCCGTCGCCGACGTCGAAGAGCCACTTGACGGTGCCGTCAGTGGATACATGCTCGCTGATGACCGGCAGGGCCGCGACATGGGCGCAGCCCGAGAGCTTCTCGCGCAGCGACTTCGCCAGGTCGCTCATCCGGGCGAAATCACTGGCGCCGCGCTGGTGGATCCAGCGGAAAAGCTGGACCGCGCGGAAACGCTTCTCCCCGAGCTGCTCGCAGAAGGCGGCGAGCCCGTCCAGGTCGAAGTCGAGAAGGTTCTTGGTCATCGTCGGGGAGCCGTTCCGGCCGGCAGGGCCCGGGGCATGGCGCAGGCGCCGTGCCAGGCCGCCAGCGGGATCAGCGTGCGTAGATGTTCAGGCCGGGGAAGAAGAAGGACACTTCCACCTGGGCCGTTTCGGCGGCGTCCGAACCGTGCACGGCGTTGGCGTCGATGCTGTCGGCGAAGTCGGCGCGGATGGTGCCGGGGGCGGCCTTCTTCGGGTCCGTGGCGCCCATCAGTTCACGGTTCTTCAGGATGGCGTTCTCGCCTTCGAGCACCTGGATCATCACGGGACCGGAGATCATGAAGTCCACGAGGTCCTTGAAGAAGGGACGCTCCTTGTGGACGGCGTAGAACTGCTCGGCTTCCTGGCGCGACAGGTGGGCCATGCGTGCGGCGGCGATCTTCAGGCCGGCGGCTTCGAAGCGGGCGTAGATCTGGCCGATCACGTTCTTGGCGACTGCGTCGGGCTTGATGATGGAGAGGGTGCGTTCGATAGCCATGGTTTTTCCTTGGATGGTGAGAAAGACTTTTGCCCTGCGGACAAAGCCCTCGATTCTAATCGGCAGGACTTGTCCACAATGTGGCAGGGCACTCAGCGCCCGCCGCGCTTCTGGAAGGCCTTGCGTTTTTGCTTCTGGTCCTGGCGGTGCCGCGCGAGGCTGTCGCTGCCGATGTAGCCCACGGAGGTCTTCATCGGATCGGGCTGGCTGGAGGCCGGCGCGTCGCGCTTGCCCCGGCCGCCAGCGGGCGGATTGAAATAGTCGCCCCGGGGCGCCGGGCCACCGGGGCCACCCTGGCCACGCCCACTGCCCTTGCGCGGGCCGCTTCCCTTGCGGTCGCCCGCGGCGGCGCCCGGCCCGGCGGGGCGCGGCATGTCGGCGCCGGCAGCCTGCATCAGCGCGCGGATGTCGCGCTCGTCCAGTTCCAGCCACGCGCCGCGCTTGAGGCCGCGCGGCAGCATCATGGAGCCGTAGCGGATGCGAATGAGGCGGCTGACAGCGTGCCCCACCGACTCGAGCATGCGCCGCACCTCGCGATTGCGGCCTTCGGAGATGGTGACGCGGTACCAGCAATTCGAGCCCTCGCCCCCGCCGTCCTCGATGGAGCCGAAGGCGGCCATGCCGTCCTCGAGCTGGACGCCGTCGAGCAGGCGCTGCTTCTCCTCGTTGCTCAGGGCGCCCAGCACGCGCACCGCGTATTCCCGCTCCAGGCCGAAACGGGGGTGCATGAGCTTGTTGGCCAGTTCGCCCGCGCTGGTGAAGAGCAGCAGGCCTTCGGTGTTCAGGTCCAGGCGCCCCACGGACTGCCATTTGCCGTGGGCCAGGCGCGGGAGCTTGCGGAACACGGTGGGCCGGTTCTGGGGATCGTCGTGGGTGACGACTTCGCCGACGGGCTTGTGGTAGGCGATCACCCGGGGTGCGGGCGGATCGATGCGGTAGCGGATGGGCCGGCCGTTGACCTTGACCTGGTCCCCGTACTGGACGCGCTGCCCGATGTGGGCCGGCTCGTTGTTGACGGAGATGCGGCCTTCGAGGATGAGCTGCTCCATCTCCAGCCGGGAACCCAGTCCGGCCTGGGCCAGGACCTTGTGCAGCTTGGGCATTTCCACCTGCGGCGGCAGCACGCGCTTGGCGGGCGCGACGTCGGCGCGGTCTTCATCGGCGTCGAGCTGGCCCGAGACCACGTCGTCGAACCGGTAGCCCTCCGGCGTGGCAGGGTTCGGGCGGCCGCGCGGCCCACGCGGCGCCTGCTCCCTGCGATCCCGCGGCGGCTTCCGGGCAGGAGCGGCCGGGTGCACCCCGGGCGCAGCGGTATCGCCGTCGCCCGGGGTGGCTTCCGGCGGAGCGGGTTCGGACGCTGCCTGGGCGATGGCGGCGCCATCGGCGGGCAGGCCGGACACAGGATCGGGAGCCGTGGCGGATTCGGGCCCGGCAGCGGGGGCCGCGGCCCGCTTGCGCGGCGCGCGGCGGGCGGGCTTCTGGGCCGCGGAGGCGCCGTCGGCTGCGGGTTGCGGGGCAGCGGCGGCTCCGTCGTGATCGGGCTCGGATGGATTCATGGCGTGCTTTCGGGAGGGACCGGAGGTTCGGGGCGCCGGGGCTCCGAATCGTCATCGGCGGTCGTCGGTGATTCTGTGGGTGCGGCGTCTTCCGGGACGGTCGAGGCGGCATCGGCGGAGTCGGGCTCCGCGGGCGAGGCGGGAGGCGCCTCGGCGGCATCCTCCGGTCCGTCGTCTCCTGGTTCCGCGGCCCCGCGCTCCAGGGCCTCCAGGACACTGGACTGGACAGCGGGATTTTCCAGCATGGGCAGCTCGTCCAGGGATTTCAGCCCCAGGTCGTCGAGAAACTGGCGGGTGGTCGCGAACAGGGCGGGACGGCCGACGGTCTCGCGGTGCCCGATCACCTCCACCCAGCCCCGGTCCTCGAGTTGCTTGAGGATCAGGCTGTTGACGGTCACGCCGCGGATCTCTTCGATATCGCCACGGGTGACGGGCTGCCGGTAGGCGATGATGGCCAGTGTCTCGAGGGCAGCGCGCGTATAGCGCGGGGGCTTCTCGGGATGGAGCCGGTCGAGGTACTCGCGCATCTCGGGCCGGCTCTGGAAACGCCAGCCCGATGCCACCTGCACGAGCTCCACGCCGCGCCGGGACCACTCCTGCTGCAGCTCCACCAGCAACAGCTTGATGGTGTCGGCGCCCAGCGCATCCTGGAAGAGCGTGCGCAACTCCCGCAGCGTCGCGGGCTGCGGCGCACAGATCAGCGCGGTTTCGAGGACCCGTTTGGCATCCACCGTATTCATGGTTCAGCGATGGCGATTGGCGGTGCCGCTGGCCGCGGGGCACCGCACGAGGTTGGGAGGCTCCAGCGGCTGGCAGAACTCTGCTGGCCCGCCATGCAGGCCCATGCCGGAAGGGGCACGGCCCGCGAGGGGTGCGGACGGGAAGGCAGCGATACAGTTTTGTCAGCCGCTCTGGTGGCAGGCGTGGGCCGCGGGAGCGGCGGGGCGTTCGATCGGGACGGCACGGCGCGCGGCGGGGCCCGATGAGGCCGGGCGGCCGGAAGGCCGCGTTCAGGCCGGATTGTAGCGTAGGCCCCAGGCCTGGAGCGCGCCGGCCATGTCGCCAGGCAGCGGCGCATGGAAAAGCAAGGGCTGCCCGGTAACGGGATGGGCGAACGCCAGGCGGTAGGCGTGCAGCGCCTGCCGGGACAGGCCCACCGCCGGCTCGCCGCCATAGAGCGCATCGGCCACGAGCGGATGCCGCAGCCACGCCATGTGAACGCGGATCTGGTGGGTGCGCCCCGTGTGGAGCGTGCAGTGCACCAGGCAGCCGTCTTCGCACGTGTCGAGCACGGCGATGTCGGTGCGGGCCGGCTTGCCGGCATGCGCGGCCAGGTCCACCGCCGCCATGCGCAGCCGGTTGCGCGGATCGCGTCCGATGGCCTCTTCCACCACGCGGGTCTGGGCTCCCTGCCAGGCACGGTGCCCCAGGGCCAGGTACTGGCGGCTGACCTCGCGCGCGGCGATCATCCGCACGAGCGCGTCCATCACGGAGCGCTCGCGCGCGACGACCATGAGGCCGCTGGTGTCCTTGTCGAGCCGGTGGACGATGCCCGCCCGGGGCACGTTGCCGGCCCGCGGATCCAGCGCAAGCAGGCCGTTGAGCAGCGTGCCGCTCCAGTTGCCGGGAGCGGGATGCACGACCAGTCCGGCCGGCTTGTTGACGATGCGCAGGTGCTCGTCCTCGTACACGGTGTCCAGCGCCATGGCTTCCGGGCGGAATGCCTGGCTCTGGGGCGTGGGCCGCAGCTCGACCGAGAGCACGTCGCCGGCCTGCACGCGGGCCGACGGCTTGGCCGCCGCGCGGCCGTTGACCAGCACCCCGCCCTCGCCCAGCAACTGCTGGAGATAGCTGCGGGAGAACTCGGGCACGAGTTCCGCCAGCGCCTTGTCGAGCCGGGCACCGTGCTGCGCGGAGGATGCCTGCACGACCCGGGTTTCCGCGGCGTCGGAGCCGTCTTCCGCCTCGGCCGGATCGTCCGCCAGGCCCTCGGGGAGGCCATTGGCGGATGGGGGCGCGACGGGACTCAACGCGCGGGCAGGTAGCGCGCCGGGTCCACGGGCTTGCCCTGGCGGCGGATCTCGAAGTGCAGCTTCACGCGGTCGGTGTCGGAACTGCCCATTTCGGCGATCTTCTGGCCGCGCCGAACCGACTGGTCTTCCTTGACCAGCAGCGTCTGGTTGTGGGCGTACGCCGTCAGGTAGGTGTTGTTGTGCTTGAGGATCACCAGGTTGCCGTAGCCGCGCAGGCCCGCGCCGGCATACACCACGCGCCCGTCGGCCGCGGCCAGCACCGGGTCGCCCGCCTTGCCGGCGATGTCGTAGCCCTTGTTGCGGGCCTCGTCGAAGCCGGCCACCAGCGAGCCCGACGCCGGCCAGATGAAGGCCATGTCGTCATCGCCGCCGCCGGCAGCCGGGGCCGGGGCGGGTGCCGGAGCCGGCGCTGCCGCCACGGCGGATGCACCGCTGCGCGGCGCGCTCGCACCGGACGCCGCCGGGGCGGGTGCGATGGCGGTGGAGGTTACGGGGCGTGTGACCACGCCGGTATCGGCGGCTACCTGCGCGGGCGGCGTGGTGCCGGGCGGCACGACCCGCAGCACCTGGCCGACCTCGATGAGGTTGGGGTTGTCCAGGTTGTTCCAGCGGGCGATGTCCTTCCAGCTCTGGCCGGATTCGAGCCCGATGCGGATGAGGGTGTCGCCGGGCTTCACGCTGTAGTAGCCGGGCTTGCCGGCGTTCTCGGCCCCCGGCAGGGGCTTCGGCGGCGTGCCGACGACGACGCCGGACTGCGGCGCAGTGGACGAGGAAGATGCGGCGGTGCCGCGGTCTTCCACCGGAGCCCTGTTGACGCGGGTTCCGCAGCCGGCCAGCACCACGACCGCCAACGCCACCGAACTCCAAGCCACAAGACCACGCGATACCAGCATAAGCAATTCCTTCAGGCAATCCCCGATTTTAGGGGGACAAAATGTACGGCCTCCAACGTGCTCTGCTGAAGCCCGTGGGGAGTCCTGTCGATCACGACGAGGACCTGCCGCCCGCCCGCCGCGGCCATGGGGGCGACGAGGCGCCCTCCCACGGCGAGCTGTTGGACCCAGGCGTCGGGAATGGTTTCACCGCCCGCGGCGGCGATGATGGCGGCATAGGGTGCGCCCTTGGCGTAGCCGGCCATGCCGTCGCCCAGGATCAGGTGCGCATTGGTCAACCGCCAGGGGCGCAGATTGTCGCGGGCCTTCTCATGCAACGCGCGCAGCCGCTCGATGGTGTACACCTCCCGCGCCACCCGGGCGAGCACCGCGGCCTGGTAGCCGCATCCGGTGCCGATTTCCAGCACGCGCCCCAGGCCGCCCGCGCGGGCGCCCTCGGCCCCCAGCAGCAGTTCGGTCATGCGGGCCACGATGCTGGGCTTGGAGATCGTCTGCCCGAGACCGATGGGCAGGCTGGTGTCCTCGTAGGCCTGGTTGACGAGCGCGGTGTCCACGAAACGGTGCCGCTCCACCGAGCCCATGGCCTGGAGCACGGCGGGCGACGTGATCCCGCCGGCGGCGAGGCGCTGCACCATGCGCGCGCGCACGGCGGCTGAATCCAGCCCCAGTCCGTGCGGCACCGGCCCGGCCGCCGGACCACCTCCGGGCAGCGGGGCGCGCGCGGGCGCCGGTGCACGTGGCGCGCCGGGCGCGGGCGGCGTATCGAGCCGAGCGGGAAAACCGGGCCGCCGATGCATCACAGCGCCCCGGCGGCCTCGGCCGATGGCTGGGCGAGGCGCCCCGCCGTGTCGGACCAGTACGCCAGGCCCTCGTGGTCGGTCAGGTCCACCTTCAGGGGGGTGAGCGCCACGTGGCCGAGCGCGGTGGCGTGGAAATCCGTGCCCTCGGAGTCGTCCTTGGCCGGGCCGGCGCCGCCGATCCAGTACATGCGCTCGCCGCGCGGACTCTCCTGCTCGATCACCCGCTCGGCCGCATGGCGCCGGCCCAGGCGGCAGACCTTCACCGGGCGCAGTTGTTCGAAAGGCAGGTTGGGAATATTGACGTTCAGCAGCCAGGGCACCTCCCCGACCAGGTGCTGCGCGTGCATCTGCTCGATCATTTCGCGCGCCTTGCGCGCGGCCGACTCGATTTCGCCCCACCCCTTGTCCACCTGGGAAAAGGCGATGGCCGGCACGCCGAACAGGTAGCCCTCCATGGCCGCACCCACGGTGCCGGAATAGATGGTGTCGTCGCCCATGTTGGCGCCATTGTTGATGCCGGAGACGACCAGGTCGGGCCGGAAGCCCAGCAGCCCGGTGAGCGCGATGTGCACGCAGTCGGCGGGGGTGCCGTTCACGTAGCGGAAGCCGTTGGCCGCCTGGTGGACGTACAGGGGCGAATGCAGCGTGAGCGCGTTGGACTTGGCACTGTTGTTGTGCTCTGGAGCCACCACGTCGACATCGACGCCGGGGATCTCGCGCAGTGCGGCATGGAGCGCCACGATGCCCGGCGCCTGGTAGCCGTCATCGTTGGAAAGAAGGATCTTCATGGGGTCGCTGAGGGCGGAGTGCGCGAAGATTGTAGGGCCCGCCCCACGGAGGGCCGCCGGCGGGGGGCCGTCGCTCCAGGGACATCGCCCCCGCGCACCGGGCGCCTATGATGCCCGCGCAACCACCGAAGGAGACTCCGCATGCATGCATGGCTTTGCACCCAGCCCACGGGCGTGGACAACCTCGCCTGGACCGAGCTGCCTACGCCCGTCCCGAAGCGTGGCGAGGTGCTGATCGAGATCCGCGCCGCGAGCCTGAACTTTCCCGATCTGCTGATCGTGCAGAACAAGTACCAGATGAAGCCCGATCCGCCGTTCGTGCCGGGTTCGGAGTATGCCGGCGTGGTCCAGGCCGTGGGCGAAGGCGTGGAGCACCTGCGCGTGGGGCAGAACGTGGCCTGCCTGACGGGAACCGGTGGCTTCGCGACCCATGCCATCGCGCCCGCGGCGCTGTGCATGCCGCTGCCGGACGGCTTCCCGCACGTGGACGCCGCGGCCTTCATCATGATCTACGCCACGTCGCACCATGCGCTGGTGGACCGGGCACAGCTGCGGGCCGGCGAGACGGTGCTGGTGCTGGGCGCGGCCGGCGGCGTGGGCACCGCGGCCATCCAGATCGCCAAGAAGATGGGCGCGCGCGTGATCGCGGCGGCCTCCTCGGACGAGAAATGCGCGCTGTGCCTTTCGACCGGCGCCGATGCGGTGATCAACTACAGCGCGGAAAACCTGCGCGAGGCGATCAAGGGTCTCACGGACGGCAAGGGCCCGGACGTGATCTACGACCCCGTGGGCGGCGACTTCACCGAGCCGGCCTTCCGCTCCATCGCCTGGCGCGGGCGCTACCTGGTGGTGGGCTTCGCGGCCGGCCCGATCCCCTCGCTGCCCCTGAACCTGGCGCTGCTCAAGGGGGCATCGATCGTGGGCGTGTTCTGGGGCGAGTTCTCCCGGCGCGAACCGAAGGCGAACGCGGCCATGATGGCCGAGCTGGCGCGCTGGTATGGCGAAGGCGCGGTCAAGCCGGTGATCGACCGCACCATGCCCATGGCCCAGTTGCATGCAGCCTACGAACGGATGGCGTCGCGGGCCGTTCAGGGCAAGCTGGTGCTGGTGAACTAAGCTTGCGGCGGCGGCCCGGCCACGGCGCCGCGTGCCGCCCCGCGGAACCGCCGCGGCGGCCTGCGGGGCCCCTGCGGCCGTGCTGTTCAAGGCGTCCGCCGTCTGTCACACTCGGGACCCCATCATCTGCCGTGCATGCCCGATGGCCGACCGCCCCCCTTCAGAGATCGCGCGAGAAACCCTCAAACAGCTGGCAGCCCGCCGCCTCGCGCCCACCCCGGACAACTACCAGGCGCTGTACGAGGAGATCGCCGGCACGCGCACGGCCCCGACCTTCCCTGACGCCCAGTTGCGCCACATCCTGCGGGTGCTCCCCGGCCAGACGCCCGCCCAGAAGCGGCTGCTCGGCCAGTTCGAGACAGCCATCGAGCAGGCGGACTGGTCACTGATGCAGGGCGTTCTGGTGGGCTATGCGAACCTCGGCCTGCATGCCGGTGGCGCCACCCCCGTGGAGACGGCCCCGGCGCCGCTGACGGCCGCCCCGGCCGGCGCCACCACGGTGCTGCCAGAAGACATGGCGGAGCAACTGGCCCGCCTGATCGACAACACGCTGCCGGCACTGGGCGAGGACGACGCGCGCGTCCACGAGCTGGCGGCGCAGCTCACGCAGTTCCTGCGCCAGCCCGCACCGCCGGTTTCCACGCTGGCGCTGATGCTCAACAACTTCAGCTACCGGCTCTCCTTCGCCACCGAGGACCAGGCGGCGATCCGCTCCGGCCTGCTGACCCTGCTGCACATGGTGTTCGAGAACATCGCGGTGCTGAGCCAGGACGACCACTGGCTGCAGGGGCAGGCCGAAGCCCTCAAGGCAGCCTCCACGCCGCCGCTCACGCTGCGCCGGCTGGACGACGTGCAGCGCCGGCTCAAGGACGTGATCTTCAAGCAGAACGAGGCGCGGGAGCGCACCGTGCAGGCGCAGCAGCAGATGAAGGAGCTGCTGGCCACGTTCATCGAACGGCTCGCGCAGATCACCGCGTCCAGCAGCACCTACCACGAGAAGATGGAGCGCTGCGCCGAGCAGATCGGACAGGCCACGAGCCTGGACCAGATCACGCCGCTGCTCGAGGAGGTGATGGGAGCGACGCGTGCGATGGCGCTCGACACGCGCCTGACGCGCGATGAACTGCAGGAATTGCGCGAGCGCTCCGAGGCGAGACACGCCGAGATCGCCAAGCTGCAGGAAGAACTGGACCGGGCCAGCGCCCAGGCGCGGCACGATCCGCTGACCGGCTCGCTGAACCGCAAGGGCCTGGACGAGGCACTGGAACGCGAAGTGGCCCGCGCGCTGCGCAACGACGCGCCGCTGTGCGTCGCGCTGCTGGACCTGGACAATTTCAAGGCCATCAACGACCGCCTGGGGCATACGGGCGGGGACGAGGCGCTCAAGCACCTGGCGGGCGTGACGCGCGAGGTGATGCGTCCGCAGGACCAACTCGCCCGCTACGGGGGCGAGGAGTTCGTGATCATCCTGCCGGACACCGTCCTGGCCCAGGGCGTGGAAGCCATGGCCCGCCTGCAGCGCGAGCTGACCACGCGCTACTTCCTCAAGGACCAGGAAAAGGTGCTCATCACCTTCAGCGCCGGCGTGGCGCAGCTCGCGCCGCAGGAGACGACGGTGGAAGCGATCCGGCGGGCGGACCAGGGCATGTACCTCGCCAAGCGCTCGGGCAAGAACCGTGTCATGGCGGCCTGACCCGACCCGGCAGGCCATCGACCGCCGCACGCTGCTGCGGCTCGCGGCCGCGCTGGCGGCGGCCGGCACCCTGCCCCGCCGGGCATGGTCCTCACCCGGCTGGGGCACCGACCTGTTCGCGCTCGGCGTGGCGAGCGGAGACCCGGCCCCCGATGGCTTCGTGCTCTGGACCCGGCTGATGCCGCCGGAGCCCGGCGGCGCGGCCGGACCGGCGACGGTGCGCTGGGAGCTGGCGCACGACGACCGGTTCCGCCGCATCGTGCGCCAGGGCACGGCCACGGCCCTGCCGGAGCTGGCGCACAGCGTGCATGTGGAGCTGCGCGGGCTGGAGCCGGGGCGCTGGTACTTCTACCGCTTCCTGCACGGCGACGCCGCGAGCCCCACGGGCCGCACGCGCACCGCGCCTTCCCCCTCGGACCCGCAGCCGCATCTGCGCCTGGCATTCGCCTCCTGCCAGCGCTGGGAGCACGGGCATTACGCCGCCTGGAACGACGTCTGCCGCCATGCGCCGGACCTCGTGCTGTTCCTGGGCGACTACATCTACGAATACGCGAGCCCCGCCGATCCGGCGGGCCTGGCGCGCGTGCATGCGCTGCGCCACGCGCGCACGCTGGCCGACTTCCGCGACCGCTACGCGCTGCACCGCAGCGACCCGGCCCTGCAGGCGGCCCACGCCGCCGCCCCCTGGGCCGTGACCTGGGACGACCACGAGGTGGAGAACGACTACGCCGGGCTGTCGGGACGGGAGCCGGACGCCGCCTTCGCCGACCTGCGGGCCGCGGCCTACCAAGCGTACTACGAGCACATGCCGCTGCGCGCGGCGGCGCTGCAGGCCGGCGGCGGGCTCGGCGGCCTGCAGCTGTACCGGCGCCTCGCCTGGGGGCGGCTGGCCCGCCTGCACCTGCTCGACGCGCGCCAGTTCCGCAACCGCCAGGCCTGCCGCCCGCCGGGCGCCGGCGATGCAGGAGCGGTGCGGCCCGCCCACTGCCCCGAGCTGGCAGACCCGTCGCGCAGCTTCCTCGACATGGAGCAGGAGCGCTGGCTGGACGCGGGGCTGGCGGAGGATGCCGCGCCGGCCGGCGATGGAGGCCGCCCGCGCTGGAGCGTGATCGCGCAGCAGACGCTGTTCTCGCCGCGCCGCACGCCCTCCGGACGGCAGGGCACCGACAGCTGGGACGGCTATCCCGCGGCGCGCGAGCGGCTGCTCGCGTCCCTCGCGGGCAGGTCGCCGCGCAATACGGTGTTCCTCGGCGGGGACATCCACCAGAACTACGTCTGCGAAGTGCGGGGCCCCGCGCCGGATGCCCCCACGCTGGCCAGCGAGTTCTGCGGCACCTCCATCAGCTCGCGGGCGGGCACCACGCAGGACCGGGTGGACGCCATCGCGCGGCTCAACCCCCACGTGCTGCTGGCGCGCAGCGACCTGCGCGGCTGGGGCCTGGCCGACGTCACGCCGCAGCGCTGGACCACGGTACTTCGGACGGTGGACGACCCGCTGCGGGCCGACAGCGCCTGCTCCACCCTGGCGCGCTTCGTGGTGGAAGACGGCCGTCCGGGCCCGGTACGGGACTGACGTACCCGCTTGTAACAAAGCCGCCACGGACCGGGGCGGGCCGATAGGATGCCCGGCGTCACCCCGAGATCATTCCACTGCACGACGCGAAGGAGGCGTACCCGCATGACATTCCCGTCCACCCGCCGCACCGCCCTGGCCCTGGCCGCCGCCACGGCCCTGCTGGCCGCCTGCTCCACCGCCCCGCAACTCGCCTATTCGGTGCCGGACCAGCCCGAAGGTTCTTCGGGGTACACGGAGAAGCCCGGCTGGGCCACGCGCCAGTTCGCGGTCGCCGCGGCCAATCCGCTGGCCACCGATGCGGGCTACCAGGTGCTCAAGGCCGGCGGGTCGGCCATCGACGCGGCCATCGCGGTGCAGATGGTGCTCACCCTGGTCGAACCCCAGTCCAGCGGCATCGGCGGCGGCGCCTTCCTGCTGCACGCCGCGGGCAGCAAGGTGGAGGCATACGACGGGCGCGAGACCGCCCCCGCCGCCGCCAACGAGAACCTGTTCCTCGGCCGGGACGGCAAGCCCATGCCGTTCCACGACGGTGTGGTCGGCGGCCGCTCTGTCGGCGTGCCCGGTGCCGTGCGCATGCTGGAGATGGCGCACCGCGAGCACGGGGTGCTGCCCTGGGCACAGCTGTTCGAGCCCGCCATCCGCCTGGCCGAAGGCGGCTTCAAGGTGAGCGCCCGCCTCAACAGCCTGCTCGCCAACGAGAAATACCTGGCGCAGGACCCGGCCGCGCGGGCCTACTTCTTCGACCCTGCGGGCAAGCCCTGGCCCGTGGGGCATGTGCTGCGCAATCCGGAACTCGCGGCCGTGCTGCGGGCCATCGCGCAGAACGGATCGAAGGCCCTGCTGGAGGGCGAGGTCGCCCAGGCCATCGTGGCCAAGGTGCAGGGCCATCCGACGAATCCCGGCCAGCTGAGCCTGGCGGACCTGGCGGGCTACCAGCCGAAAAAGCGCGAAGCCCTGTGCAGCGACTACGCCGTGGCGGCCCATGCCTACCGCATGTGCGGGTTCCCGCCGCCCGGCTCGGGGGCGATCGCCGTGGCGCAGATCCTCGGCATCCTGCAGCAGACACCCGCGGCCGGCATGCCGCTGCAGGCCGGCCCGAACGGGCCGCAGGACCTGCAGCCCGGCGCCGACTGGCTCTACTACTACAACGAGGCCGCGCGCCTGGCCTTCGCCGACCGCGGGCTCTACGTGGCCGACCCCGACTTCGTGCAGCCGCCGGCGGGCAGCTGGTCGAGCCTGCTCGATCCCGCCTACCTGGCCCGGCGCGCGCGCCTCATCGGCCCGCAAAGCCTGAAGGTGGCCCAGCCCGGCACGCCGGGGGCCGTGAAGACGGCCCTGGCGCCGATGCCCGACCAGATCGAGCACGGCACCAGCCACATCAGCGTGGTGGACGCCCGCGGCAATGCGGTGGCGATGACGACGACCATCGAGGACCAGTTCGGCTCCCGCCAGATGGTCAAGGGCTTCCTGCTGAACAACGAGCTGACCGACTTCAGCTTCGCGCCCCGCGATGCGGCCGGCCAGCCCATCGCGAACCGCGTGGAGCCCGGCAAGCGCCCCCGCTCCTCCATGGCCCCGACCCTGGTCTTCGACAAGGCCACCGGCCAGCTCGCGGCGAGCGGCGGCAGCCCGGGCGGCGCTCTCATCATCCACTACACCGCCAAGACGCTGTACGGCATCTTCAACTGGGGGCTGACGCCGCAGCAGGCCATCAACCTGCCGAACTTCGGCAACCTCAACGGCCCCACCATGCTGGAGGAAAAGCGCTTCCTGCCCTCGACCGTGGAGCAACTGCGCACGCGCGGCGCCGAGGTGCGCGAGATGAACATGACCAGCGGGCTGCAGGCCATCACCCGCGCCAACGTGCACGGCCAGCCGATGTGGCTGGGCGGCGCGGATCCGCGCCGCGAGGGCATCGTGATGGGCGACTGACCGGCCCGCAGCCCATCGGCCACGGTCGAGCTAGCACATCGCATGCACAGTGCCAAGCCCCGCGCGGCGGGGCTGTGGTTTTGGCGGCGCGCGCCCGCCTGAAAATCGCTTGCTCCCACGGAAGAGTCGCCCGGAGAATGCTGGGCGATGGCGACACGGCGGCGGCCTGCGCAGCCGGCCTCCGCCACGGACCAATTTCCGCGAGGACGGGGAGAACACATGGGCAAGCGTTTCTGGGCAGCATTCGCCACCGTGCTGGTGTTCTGGGCAGCGCCCGCCACCAGCCAGACCGCCGCGCCGCTGCGGGCCTGGAACATCCATCCCGACGGTTATCCGGTCACCGAGGCGATGAAGAGCTTCGCCGCCGAGGTACAGGCCGGCACCCAGGGCCGCTACCGCATCCAGATTTACTCCGATGCCGCCCTGGGCGACTAGGCCAAGGCCGTGCAGATGCTCAAGGCCGGCGAGATCGACGCCGCGGAATTCAACATGGGCCCGCTCGCGGAGGCGGTGCCGGCGCTGCAGGCGTTCAACCTGCCCTTCCTCTTCAGCAACGCCGCACACATGTTCCGCTACCTGGACGGCCCGATGGGCGACCGGCTCGCGGAGAAGCTCAAGGCGTCCGGCTACGTCGTGCTGGGCTGGTACAACGGCGGCGCCCGCTCGTTCTACTGCGCCGACAAGCCCATCACCCGCCGCGAGGACCTGGCGGGCCTGCGCATCCGCGTCCAGCAGGTCGATTCGCACATCGAGATGGTGAAGCTGCTGGGCGCCACGCCGGTGGTCGTGCCCTACAAGGAAGTGGCCGAAAGCTTCCGCACCGGAAAGATCGACTGCGCGGAAGGCAACATCGTCTCGTACGAATCCACCGGCCAGTACAAGCTGGCGAAATACATGCTGCTGGACCAGCACATGATCGCGCCCGAGGCCCTGGTGGTTTCCACCCAGCTGTGGAAGCGGCTGAACGAGGACGACCGCAAGGTCTTCCTGAAGGCCGGCAAGGACTCCGCGCTGCTGATGCGCGGCCTCTGGGAAAAGCGTGAACTCGCGGCCCGCACCGCGCTGGCCAAGGAGGGCGTGCAGTTCGCCCCCGTGGCCGACTTCTCGCCCTATGTGCGCCGCATGGCCCCGCTCTACAAGAAGTACACCGACGACCCCGAGGTGCGGGGCGACCTGCTCACCATCATCTCCAACCAGTGACGGGGGCTCAGCCGAGCCCGAATCCCATCGCCATGCCCGCGCCGCCGCGTGCCCGCGCCCCGGACATCGCGCGCAGCGCCGCCGGTGGCGCGCCCATGCCACCCGCACCGCCTGGCAGCGCATCCGCCGCATCGCCGAAGCCGTCCCCGAAGCCTGCGCCCTCCGGCCATTGCACGGCGGGCAGCGCCTCCAGCGCGGGGCGCGCGAAAAGGTAGCCCTGGTACAGGTGGACGCCCATGGCCCGCAGGGGGCGGAGTTCGTCCTCGGTTTCCACGCCCTCGGCGATCACCGCGATGCCCAGCGCCTCGCCCATCGAGACCACGCCGCGGGCGATGGCCTGGCGCACCGGGTCGGCGCCGATGCCGCGCACCAGCGCCATGTCGATCTTCAGCATGTCGGGCTGGAAGTCCGCCAGCAGGCCCAGGCCCGCATAGCCGGCACCGAAATCGTCGATGGCCGTGCGCAGGCCCTGGCGCCGGTAGGCACGCAGGATGCGGTTGAGGTGCTCGCGGTCGTGGGCGTTCTCGTGCTCCGCCACCTCGAAGATGATGCGCTCGACCGGAAAGCCGTTGCGCCGCGCGGCCTCCAGCGTGACCTGGATGCAGGACTCGGGCTGGTACACCGCATTGGGCAGGAAGTTGATGCTCAGCCGGCAGTCGATGCCCAGCCGGGCCGCCAGCTCCACCGCGCGCACCCGGCAGGCCTGGTCGAACGCATAGCGGTTGCCGTCGTTCACGCGGGCCAGCACCGAAGCGGCCGAACTGCCGTCGGCACCGCGCACCAGCGCCTCGTAGGCGAACACGCTGCCGCCGTGGCGCAGGTCCACGATGGGCTGGAAGGCCATGGTGAAGTCGAAATCCAGCTCCGCGGCACCGTTGCGGCACGCGGAGCAGGCGCGGGTGGAAGGAGCGTGCGCGTGCATGGAAGTCAGGGGAGCATTCCCGGGAGTTGCCCAGGCAGCTTAGTGCAGCCGCGCGCCTGCGCGGGGGCCTCGGCCGCAGCAAGCGGTGGCGTCCTACGCTGGCGCCCGGGCCCCACGGCCTGGCGCGTGCGGCACTTTCGGATATCGAACCCCGCCCGGCACCAGCCCCGGAGCCCTGTCATGCTATCGATTAAATAGCACCACGAGATACAGGGAGCGGCCGGCGGCATTCCGGCGAAAATCCCCGCGTGTCCATCCCCCAGTCCTTCATCCAGGAATTGCTTTCGCGCGTCGATGTGGTCGATGTGGTCGGCCGCTACGTGCAGCTCAAGAAGGGCGGGGCCAACTTCATGGGGCTGTGCCCCTTCCACGGCGAGAAGTCGCCCTCGTTCAGCGTCAGCCCGTCCAAGCAGTTCTACCACTGCTTCGGCTGCGGCAAGAACGGCAACGCGATCAGCTTCCTGATGGAGCATGCCGGCATGGGCTTCGTGGAGGCCGTTCAGGACCTGGCACAGCAGGTGGGGCTGCAGGTGCCGCAGGACGATGTCTCCCCGCAGGAGCGCGAGCGCGCGGCCGCGCAGCGCCAGAAGCAGGCCACGCTCACCGACGTGCTGGAGAAGGCGGGCGAGGCCTACCGCCGCCACCTGCGCGAGTCGCAGCGCGCCATCGCGTACTTCAAGGGGCGCGGCGTGTCGGGGGCGATCGCCAAGCGCTACGGCCTGGGTTACGCGCCCGAGGGCTGGCGGTCGCTCGCCAGCGTGTTCCCCGAGTACGACAACCCGCTGCTGCACGAGAGCGGCCTGGTCATCGTGAACGAGGAAGACGGCAAGCGCTACGACCGTTTCCGCGACCGGGTGATGTTCCCGATCCGCAACGTGAAGGGCGAATGCATCGGCTTCGGGGGCCGGGTGCTGGGCGACGACAAGCCCAAGTACCTCAATTCGCCCGAGACCCCCGTCTTCCACAAGGGGCGCGAGCTCTACGGCCTGTTCGAGGCGCGCACGGCCATCCGCGAACACGGCTACGCGCTCGTCACCGAGGGCTACATGGACGTGGTCGCGCTCGCGCAACTGGGTTTCCCGAACGCGGTCGCCACGCTGGGCACGGCGTGCACGCCGGACCATGTCCACAAGCTTTTCCGCTTCACCGACACGGTGGTCTTCAGCTTCGACGGCGACGCGGCGGGCCGGCGCGCGGCGCGCAAGGCACTCGACGGCGCCCTGCCCTACGCCACGGACACACGTAGCGTGAAGTTCCTGTTCCTGCCCGCCGAGCACGACCCCGACAGCTTCGTGCGCGCGCACGGCACCGACGCGTTCGCGCGGCACGTGCAGGGCGCCATGCCGCTGAGCCGCTTCCTGGTGGAGGCCGCCGGCGAGGGCTGCGACCTGGGCCTGGCCGAAGGCCGCGCCCGCATGGCGGCGAACGCCCGGCCGCTGTGGACCGCCCTGCCCGACGGCGCGCTCAAGCGCCAGCTGCTGGGCGAATTGGCGGAACTGGCCCAGCTCACGTCCGCCGATCTTTCGGACCTCTGGAACCAGGCCGCCGCACAGGACGCCGGGCGGCACGGTGGCGGCGCCCGGCAGCAAGGCGCCGCAGCAGCGCAGGGAGCGCCGGCCGCCGATGACGCGCCTCCCTGGGGCGGGCCGCCGGACGGCGGCGGCTGGGCACACGCGCAGGACGATGGCTACGGACACGGCCAGGGCAACATGGGCCCGGGCACGGGCAGCCCCAAGCCCTGGCGCAAGGACGGCGGCGACTGGAAGGGCAAGGGCAAGTGGCGTGGCCGCGGCGAGGATCAGCGCCCGCCGCAGCCGCCCCTGCCGTCCACGCCCGCCGCGGGGCGCGACGACCACGCGGCCCGGCTGCTGCTGTCGCACATGGAATTCCTGGAAGACCTCTCGCACGAGGACCACGCCACGCTCTGCGCCCTGCCCGCGCCCCACGGCCCGCTCTTCACCTGGCTGGAGGCGCAGTGGCACGAGCATGGGCCGCAGGCGTGGGCCGTGCTGCGCGAGAGCCTGCGCGGTCACGACGCGGAGCCGCTGGCGGTGCGGGTGATGACCGGCTCGCACGCCCAGACCGAGGGCGACGCGGCCGAGCTGCGGACCGAACTGCGCGACCTGCTCGACCGCATGCTGATGGAAGATATCAAGCGCCAGGAGAAGGAACTCATCCTGCAGGCGGCGACCGATCCGTCCGCGCTGGAGAAGTACCGCGCGCTGCAGCAGCGGCGGCAGTCCCTGCTGGGCATCGCACCCGCGAACTTGAAAAAGGCGGGCGGGCTATAATATAGGGTTCATCGGCAAGAGCGACAGCAGCACCTCCGGGCCGGGCAACCGTGACACACACGCACACCGCCCCCCACACCGCAAGGACTGCACACCAAATGATCGCCCACACATCTTGCCCACGGGGGCCCGCCCCTCGAACCGCGGAGGCACCGCCTTCGCCCCGCCACCCGCGCCGGTAACCGACGCGCTTGCGTTTTCTTTGTGTGTCCGTTTTTGAATCTGAGGTCGTCCATGCCCGCTCAAAAGTCCGCGAAGTCGCCCAAGTCCGCCCCCGATACCGCCGCGAAGGCCGCCTCCACCTCGAAAACCGCGACCCAGGCCGCTCCTGCCGCAAAGAAAGCTCCATCCGTGCCCGTGAACAAGTCCGCCGACAAGCCCGAAGCCTCCGAAGAAACCACCGCCAAGAAGGCGAGCCGCGCGAAGGCCGCGGCCCCTGCGGCGGCCGATGACGACGAAACGCCCAAGAAGCGCCCCGGCCGCCCGGCCAAGGCCGCCACCGCCGCCGCTGCCGGCAAGGCCCCCGCCAAGCGCGGCCGCAAGCCCAAGGCCGCCGAGGACGATTCCGCGGGCGACGACGCCGACCTGTCGGACATCGAATCCGAACTCGAGGGCGAGGTCGAGGCCGAGCCGGCCGAGGCGGCGCCCACCGCCGAGAAGGTCAAGCCCCTGCGCATGAAGATCAGCAAGGCGAAGGAACGCGCCTTGATGAAGGAATTCGGCCTGGACGACACCGTCCTGTCCGAGGAAGACCTGGCCAAGCGCCGCTCGCGCCTGAAGGCCCTGATCACGCTGGGCAAGACCCGCGGCTACCTGACCCAGGTCGAGATCTCCGACCACCTGCCCGACAAGCTGGTCGATGCCGAGACCATGGAAGTCGTGGTCACCATGCTCAACGACATGGGCGTGGCCGTGTACGAGCAGACGCCCGATGCCGAGACGCTGTTCCAGAACAACGTCACGCCCACGGCCACCACCGTCGAGGAAGCCGAGGAAGAAGCCGAGGCGGCCCTCTCCACCGTGGACAGCGAATTCGGCCGCACCACCGACCCGGTCCGCATGTACATGCGCGAGATGGGCACGGTGGAACTGCTCACCCGCGAGGGCGAGATCGAGATCGCCAAGCGCATCGAAGGTGGCCTGCAGGCCATGATGGAAGCCATCAGCGCATCGCCCGCCACCATCGCCGAGATCCTGGCGATGGGCGAGGAGATCCGCGAGGGCAAGGTCGTCATCTCCACCATCGTGGACGGCTTCTCCAACCCCAACGAGGCCGACGACTACGTGGCCGAGGAAGACTTCGACGAGTTCGACGAAGAGGACGACGACGACGGCAAGGGCGGCTCCAAGGCCCTGACCAAGAAGCTGGAAGAGCTCAAGAACGAAGCGCTGCGCCGGTTCGACAACCTGCGCGGGCTCTTCGAGAAGATGCACAAGATCTACGACAAGGAAGGCTATGGCACGCCGGCCTACATGAAGGCCCAGCACGCCATCTCGGCCGAGCTGATGACCATCCGCTTCACGGCCAAGACCATCGAGAAGCTGTGCGACATGGTCCGTGCCCAGGTGGACGACGTGCGCAAGAAGGAGCGCGAGCTGCGCCGCATCATCGTGGACAAGTGCGGCATGCCGCAGGAAACCTTCATCAAGGACTTCCCGCCCAACCTGCTGAACCTGCAGTGGGTCGAGAAGCAGGCCGCCGCCGGCAAGCCCTGGAGCGCCGTGCTCGCGCGCAACATCCCGCCGGTGCAGGAACTGCAGCAGCGCCTGATGGACCTGCAGTCCCGCGTGGTGGTGCCGCTGTCCGAGCTCAAGGACATCAACAAGCGCATGAACGAGGGCGAGTCGGCCTCGCGCGACGCGAAGAAGGAAATGATCGAGGCCAACCTGCGCCTCGTGATCTCCATCGCCAAGAAGTACACCAACCGCGGCCTGCAGTTCCTCGACCTGATCCAGGAAGGCAACATCGGCCTGATGAAGGCGGTGGACAAGTTCGAATACCGCCGCGGCTACAAGTTCTCGACCTACGCCACGTGGTGGATCCGCCAGGCCATCACGCGCTCGATCGCCGACCAGGCGCGCACCATCCGCATCCCGGTGCACATGATCGAGACCATCAACAAGATGAACCGCATCAGCCGCCAGCACCTGCAGGAGTTCGGCTTCGAGCCCGATGCGTCCATCCTGGCCGCGAAGATGGAGATCCCCGAGGACAAGATCCGCAAGATCATGAAGATCGCCAAGGAGCCTATCTCCATGGAAACGCCGATCGGCGACGACGACGACAGCCACCTGGGCGACTTCATCGAGGACGGTGCCAACACCGCCCCGATCGACGCCGCCATGCAGGCCGGCCTGCGCGACGTGGTCAAGGACATCCTAGACGGCCTCACGCCGCGCGAAGCCAAGGTGCTGCGCATGCGCTTCGGCATCGAGATGTCCACCGACCACACGCTGGAGGAAGTGGGCAAGCAGTTCGACGTGACCCGCGAGCGCATCCGCCAGATCGAGGCCAAGGCCCTGCGCAAGCTCAAGCATCCGAGCCGCAGCGACAAGCTTCGCAGCTTCATCGACTCGCTCTGATCCGCGCCGCACCGCGCCGCACAAGGCAGCCGCCTGCGGCCGCCCTGCCCCCCCCAAAAAAAGCCCCGAGCCCACCGGCCGGGGCTTTTTTCATTTCATCACGACTCCCGCACCGTCCTCCGCTCGACTACGCCTGGACACGCGCTACCAGGTTTATCAACAACCTAGGCGAGTCCAAGACATGCCGGTGCTTTCCGAAACTTGATCCATCAACCTGGCCGGAATGTGGGGCTACCGGCCCGGCGGCAAGGCGGCCCGCCTGATCAGCGGCGAGGACATGGGCCAACTGTTCCGGCGCCTCGACCGTCCGAGCCTGCATTTTTAGGCCTATACTGACTGTTAGTCATTATCATTCGCATCTGAAGGGTGCGACTGTGGAACATGTCGAGCAGGAGGTGATGCATGGAACGAGGCCATCCGGCCGCCGCCACAGGCGCGGTGAGGCCGGCACTGCGCCCGGTGTTGCCGGGGCTGGCGGCCGGCACGCTCGCGGCGGTGCTGTCCGGCCTGGCGATGCTGGGCGCGCTGTGGTGCCTGGTGCGCTGGATCGGCGCGCCGTCGAGCGGTTGGGTGCTGGCCGCGATCGGCGCCTGGGTGGCCAGTGCGCTGCTGGCCGCGGGCGGTTCCTGGCTCTCGCACGCGGCCGAGGCCGCCTTCGCCGCGCGGCTGCGGCGGCAGGTGGCGGGCCATCTGGTGCGGCTGCCTGCCAGCACGCTGGCGCGGCATGGCGGCGACGCCCTGCGCCGGCTGGTCGCGGACGACATCGCAGCGCTGCACCACATGGTGGCCCACCTGCCGGCCGAGGTGGCCAGTTTCGCGGTGGTGCCGCTGGCCTCGGTCGCGCTGCTCGTGGCGCTGGCCGGGCCGATGGCGCTGCTGGCCCTGCTGCCCGGCGTGCTGGCGGCGCTCTATTACCTGCTGCTGATGCCGCGCGCGGCCGCGTACAACGGCGCCGAGCGCATGCGGGTGATGCACGACATCACCGCGGCGGTGGACGACTATGCGCGCGGCATCCGCGTCAACCGCATCTACGGTGCGCAGTCGGGTGCCTTGGCCGCGTACCGCGAAGCCGCACGCCGCTTCACCGGCGGCATGGTCGCCTGGGTCGCCCGGGTGGCGCTGCCCGCCTCGTTGGCGACGGCGCTGATGCAGGCGGTGGCCACCTTCGCCATCGCCTATGCGGTGGCCTGGCGCCACGACGCCGCCACCCTGGCCGCGGCGCTGCTGTTTAGCTTGGCCATCGTGAACCCGGCACGGCGGCTCGGCCATGGGCTGGACTACGTGGCGGTGGGCCGCGCCGCGCTGGCACGCATCGCGGCCGTGTTGCGCGAACCGGTGTTGCCTTGCGGCACGGCGCCGGCCATTGGGCAGCCCCTGCTCGATGCCGACGGCGTGACGCTGGCGCTCGGCCCGCGTCCGCCGATCGAGGGCTTCACCCACCGCTTTCGCGCTAGCGCGATCACCGCCATCACCGGTCCCAGCGGCGTGGGCAAAAGCACGCTGCTGCGCACTCTGGCCGGGCTGGAGCCGGTGCACGGCGGCACGGTCCGGCTCGGGGCCATCGCCATCGGCCAGCTCGACGAAGGCGCGCGCCATGCGGCAGTCCTGCTCATTCCGCAGGGCGGCGATGTGCTGCAGGCGACGGTGCGTGAGAACCTGGCCCTGGGCTGCCCCGAGGCGGACGATGCGCGCCTGCTGTGGGCCCTGCGGCAGGCGCAGATCGAGGTGCCGCTGGAGGCCGACGCCACGCGCCTGTCCGGCGGCGAACGCCAGCGCGTGGGCCTGGCGCAGGCCTTCCTGACCCCCGCGCCGGTGATCCTGCTGGACGAGCCCAGCAGCGCGCTCGACGCGGCAACCGCCACGCGCCTGATGGCGGCGCTGCGTCAGCTTGCGCAGGAGCACGGCAAGACCCTGGTGGTGGTGACCCACGATCCCGCACTGGCCGCCGCGGCCGACGAGCAACTGCTGTTGCGGGCCGCCCGTGCCGAAGGAGAAACGCCATGACCCGTCCCCCCAGTCAACCGACGTCCCCGCGCCGCCAGCTCATGGCCGTGAGCCTGGGCTGGATCGCCGTTGCGGCGCTGGAAGCCGCCGCCTATGCAGTGCTGGCCTCGGCCATCGCCTGGCACGGATCGCCCGGTCCGGTGCTGGGCATGGCCGCGCTGGCGCTGCTGGCGACCGTGCTGGTGACGCGTTCGGGCTTCTTCGCCGGCGCCCGGCTGGCCGGTGGCCTGTACGAGGCGCTGGGCGATGCGTTGGCGCGTGCGCGGCTGTCCTGGTTCACCGATGCGCACCGCGCCCAGGTAGCGCTGCTGGCGGGACGCAGCATCCCCGGCTTCATGAGCGTGCCGGCACACCAGTTGCAGACCTTCCTGCATGCGCCGCTGCTGCCGCTGTTTCTGGTCGTGGGCATCGGCCTGTTGGCCGGGACGCGCGTGGCGCTGATCGCGACGCTGCTGCTGGCGCTGGCGTTGCTGGCGCAGGTGCTGGCCCAGCGCGCCCTGGGCCGTGCCGACGCCCGGCGCCACGCGGCCGAGCAGGCCTCGGCACAGGCCACGCTGGAACTGGTCGATCACCTCGAACTGCTGCGCACCGCCGCCGGGCCGGCGCGCGCGCTCGACCGCCTCGAACAGCGCTGGCGCCAGCAGGAAGGCAGCACCACCCGAACGACGAACGCCGCCGCCGGCGCCGGCCTGGTGGCGACGCTGGGCAGCGTGCTGCCGCTGGCCGGCCTGGCGCTGGTGCTCACGCTCGGCGCGCCCCGTGATCCGGCCCTGCTGCTGGCGCTGCTCGTGCTGATGGCGCGTGCCGCCGCGCCGCTGGAAGGGCTGGCGGCGGCTGCACTCGGCATCAACGACCTGCGCGCCGCCATCGCCGAATACCGTCAGGCCACGGAGGCGCCGGCACTGCCCGAACCGGCCGAGGGCGACGCCGCCCAGCCACAAGGCCATCACCTCAGCGTGCAGGGCCTGTCGCAGCCGCCGGTGCTCGCGGGCATCGCCGCCGACATCCCCGAGGGCGCGCGCATCGCCGTCACCGGCCCCAGCGGCAGCGGCAAGAGCACGCTGCTGGGCCTGCTGATGCGCTTCGACGATCTGCAACAAGGCCGCATCCTGCTGGGCGGCGTGCCGCTAGACCGCATGCGCTATGCCGACCTCGCCGACCGCATCGCCTACGTGCCGCAGGACGCGGTGGTGTTCACCGGCACGCTGGCCGAGAACATCCGCCTGGGCCGGCCGCAGGCCAGCGACGGGGAAGTTGAGCGGGCGGCGCGGCAGGCGGCGCTGGGCGCGGTGCTCGACCGCTCGCCGCAGGGCATCCACCAGCCGGCGGGCCACCAGGGCGCGGCGCTGTCGGGCGGCGAGCGCCAGCGCGTGGCGATCGCGCGAGCCTTGCTCAAGGCCGCGCCGATCCTGGTGCTGGACGAAGCCACCGCCGCGCTCGACGAGGCCACCGAGCGCGAGATCGCCGCCGTGGTGCGCACGCTGCCGGCCACCGTCATCTTCGTCACCCACCGCGATCCCGCCCTCTGGCAACCGACCCAGACCCTGGCGCTGGCGGGCGCCGTTTCCACTTGTTCTCTTCAAGGAGCATCCGCATGATCCGTCACGATCTCTCGCACTGGCCGCTGGTCCTCACCGTGGCGCAGGGGCCCTCCTCCCTGCCCGAGATGCAGCGCTTCATCGACGACTGGGCCGGCTGGCTTGCGCGCGGCGAGCCCTTCGCCACGCTGCGCGTGTTCGCCGACGCGCCATCGCTGGAGCACCCGGCCGGATCGGGGCCGCTGGCCAAGCAGTGGCTGCAGCAGCAAGGCGAGGCCATCCGCCGGCAGGTGCTGGGCATGGCCACCGTGGTGCCGGCCAGCGAGTACGAGCGCCTGCGCAAGATGAACGCCGAGAAGCTGTTTGGCGTGCCGGCATCCACCTTCGCCGAGCTGCCCGCCGCGATCGACTGGCTGCACGAGCGCGTCTACCGTCCGCACAATCTGTCTTTCGATGGCCCGGCGCTGCGCGCCGCGGCCGATGCCTTGCTGACTCCCACACCTTGATCCCCACACCATGACCCGAGACCGCCGGTCCCAGCCCGCCGCCAAGACCGTGGCTTCTCCTTTGGCCCAGGCCGCGCGGCCGGACGAGGCGCCGCCGCGCCGCCGCACCCGCGCGCCGCACATCCGGCGCGCGGCGCTGATGGATGCGGCCGAGCAGCTGTTCCTCTCCAAGGGAGTGGCCGCCACCAGCGTGGACGACATCGTCGCCGCCGCGCAGGTGGCCAAGGGCACCTTCTACCTCTACTTCGCCTCGCGCGACGCGATGCTTGGCGCATTGCAGCAGCGCTTCATGCAGGGATTCTGCGAGCGCCTGGACAAGGCCCTGGCGCGCCCGGCGGCCGACGACTGGGACGGCCGCCTGCGCGCATGGTTCGAGGCCGCGCTCGATGGTCTGCTGGGGCAGGTGATGCTGCACGACATGCTGTTCCACGACGTGCGCCCGGACGAGCGGGAATTCATGATGGGCAACCCGGTGCTCGATCAACTGGCGCAGTTGGTGCAAGCCGGCGCGCGGGCCGGCGCGTGGCAGGTGGCCGATGCACGGGCGATGGCGGTGATGATGTTCTATGCCATGCACGGCCTGGCCGACGACGCCGTGGCGTGCGGGACCGCGCGCCGGCGCAAGCCGATGGTGCAGTTGCTGACGCGGACCTTCTCCCGCGCCCTGCGAATGAATGAGTCAGAACCATGACACCGTACCGCCGGCCTTCATGCGTTCTTACCGTCCCGTCGTGGCAGGGGGCCCCTGTCCCTGACGCTGCTTGGCGTTTTCTCCATGCCCGGCGTCAAGCTGCGGCAGCGGAGAGGCGAATCCTGTTGATCGGATTGCCTGTTGTGCTGCCTGCTGGGCGAGACGTCCAAGCATGAGCGGATCGAACCGCGGGACTCCGGCGCCTGCAGGGTGTCCGGGAGTTACCGCCCCCCCGGCTTCGGCGGCGCATCGCCGAGCCAGCGGCGCGGGCCCGGGCCATTCAGGCCGGAGCGATCGCCGGGGTTGGCCAGCTGACACTTCCTCATCGACAGGCAGCCACAGCCGATGCATTCGTCCAGGCCGATGTCGAGCGCCCGCAACTTGGCGATCTGCTGCGCCACCCGCTGCTTCCATTGCCGCGAAAGGCGCTTCCAGTCCTCACCCACAGGCACGCGGTCCTTGGGCAGGCCGGCCAACTCGGCCGCCACTTCGTCCAGGCTCAGGCCGATCTTCTGCGCGAACACGATGAAGGCCACGCGCCGCAGGACCGAGCGCGGATAGCGCCGGTGGCCGCTGTCGACGCGAACCGATTCGATCAGCCCGCGTGACTCGTAGAAGCGCAGCGCCGACGTCGCGATGCCACTGCGCTGCGCAATCCAGCCGATGGTGACCAGGGGGTCGGGCGCCGATGTCTTCATGCCAATACTCCTTGACTTAAAGCTTACTTCAACTTTTATATTTTGTGACCACTTGCCTGGCGGACGTTGGAAGCGGTCTGCGCCGGACCGCACCGCGCGGCGCACTTTTCGGAGAAATGAAGATGGTCAGATCTACCCGACGTCGAGGGGGCCTGGGTGTTGCGATGGGCTTGCCGATGGCGGCATGCCTCGTTCTTGCGGGCTGCGATCCGCACGGCACGGCGGCAGCCCCGGCCGCTCCGCCGCCGCAAGTCAGCGTGGCGCCCGTACTGGTGCGGCCGGTGCAGCAGTGGGACGCCTTCAATGGCCGCATCGAAGCGGTCCAGAGTGTGGACGTACGCCCACGCGTCAGCGGCACGGTCGAGCGTGTCGCCTTCGCCGACGGGCAGGAGGTTCGGCGCGGCGACCTGCTTTTCGTGATCGACCCGCGCCCCTTCCGCGCGGCGCTCGCCGGCGCGCAGGCGCAGCTCGAGCGCGCCCGCGTGGCCGCGCGCCTGGCGCAAGCCCAGGCGCGGCGTGCGCAGACGCTGATCGACAGCCATGCCATCTCGCGCGAAGACTTCGACAACCGCATGGCGGGACAGGAGCAAAGCCTCGCGGAGGAGCGCGCGGCGGCTGCGGCCGTGACCACCGCGCGGCTGAACCTGGATTTCACCAAGGTGCGCGCGCCGATCGCCGGCCGCGCGAGCCGCGCGCTGTTCACGCCGGGCAACCTGGTCCAGGCCGACCGGGATCTGCTGACCACGCTGGTCTCGCAGGATCCTGTGCGAGTCTCCTTCGAGCCCGACGAGCAAAGCTATCTGCGCTACCTTGAACAGGCGCGCACCGGCACCGGCCAGACCGTTCGCCTGGGCCTGGCCAACGAGTCAGGCTTTCCGCACCAGGGTCGGCTGGATTTCATCGACAACCGCGTGGACTCCGCGACCGGCACCATCCGCGCGCGCGCCGTGCTGCCCAACCCCGAGCGGCGTTTCACGCCCGGGCTGTACGCGCGCGTGCAATTCGATGGCGGCGCCTTGCCCGATGCCGTGCTGATCGACGAACGCGCTGTGCTGACCGACCAGGACCGGCGGTACGTCTACACCGTGGGCGCCGATCACAAGGCCGTACGCAAGGATGTGCAACTCGGCAGCTCGGTCGGCCGGCTGCGGGTGGTCCGCGCAGGCCTGGCAGCGGGCGACGAGGTCGTGGTGGATGGCCTGCAGAAGATCTTCTACCCCGGCATGGCCGTGCAGCCGGTGAAGGTGGCGATGGAGTCCTCGCCGTCCGGGCCCGGAGCCTCCGCCCTGCCTGCGGCACCGGCCGGCAAGTAGGAGGACCACCGCATGGACTTCTCCAAATTCTTCATAGACCGGCCGATCTTCGCCATCGTGCTCTCGGTGCTCATCTTCGCGCTGGGCCTGATCGCCATCCCGATCCTGCCCTCGGGCGAATATCCCGAGGTCGTGCCGCCCAGCGTGGTGGTACGCGCCAACTACCCCGGTGCCAACCCGAAGGAAATCGCCGAGTCGGTCGCCACGCCGCTGGAAGAGGCGATCAACGGCGTCGAAGGCATCATGTACATGAAGTCGGTCGCCGGCTCCGACGGCAGTCTCGCGCTGACGGTGACCTTCAAGCCCGAGGTGGACGCCGATGCCGCCGCGGTGCGCGTGCAGAACCGAGTGAGTCAAGCGCAGGCACGCCTGCCCGAGGCGGTGCGGCAGTTCGGCATCACCACGCAGAAGCAGTCTCCGACGCCGTTGATGTACGTCAGCTTCTATTCGCCCGATGGCCGCTACGACTCGCTTTACCTGCGCAACTACGTCAACCTGAACGTCAAGGATGCCCTGTCGCGGCTGACGGGCATCGGCGACGTGGGCGTGTACGGCGCGGGCGACTATGCGATGCGCATCTGGCTCGACCCCAACCGGCTGGCCGCGCGCGGCCTGACGGCGGGCGACGTGGTGCGCGCGGTGCGCGAGCAGAACGTGCAGGTCTCCGCCGGCCAGCTCGGTGCCGAACCGGCGCCGAAGGACAACAGCTTTCTGTTGTCCATCAACGTGCGCGGCCGCCTGCGCAGCCAGGCCGAGTTTGGCGACATCGTGCTCAAGAGCGGCGACGCCGGGCAACTGGTCCGGCTGGCCGACGTCGCGCGCATCGAACTCGGTGCGGGCGACTATTCGCTGCGGGCCCTGTACAACGGCAAGCAGCAGGCCACGGTGGGCATCTACCTGTCACCCGGCGCCAACGCGCTGGCGGTGGCCGATTCGGTATATGCCAAGCTCGACGAAGTGGCCAAGGCGCTGCCCGAGGGCGTGGCCTATCGCGCCGTGTGGGATCCGACCGTCTTCGTGCGCGAATCGATCAAGGCCGTTCAGCACACGTTGATCGAGGCCGTGGTGCTCGTGGTGCTGGTGGTGGTGCTGTTCCTGCAGACCTGGCGCGCTTCGGTGATTCCGCTGGTGGCGGTGCCGGTGTCGATCATCGGCACTTTCGCGGGCCTGTACCTGCTGGGCTATTCGATCAACACGCTCACCCTGTTCGGGCTGGTGCTGGCCATCGGCATCGTGGTGGACGACGCCATCGTGGTGGTGGAGAACGTCGAGCGCTACATCGAGCATGGCCTGCCGCCGCGCGAGGCGGCCCACCGCGCGATGCGCGAAGTCTCCGGCCCGATCATCGCCATCGCGCTGGTGCTGTGCGCGGTGTTCGTGCCGATGGCCTTCATGAGCGGCATCACGGGGCAGTTCTACAAGCAGTTCGCGGTCACCATCGCCATTTCCACGGTGATCTCGGCGGTCAACTCGCTGACGCTTTCGCCGGCGCTCGCGGCCAAGCTGCTGCGCGCCCGCGGAGCGCCCAAGGATGCGTTGACACGTGGCATGGAGCGTATGCTCGGCGGGGCATTCGGCGCCTTCAACCGCTTCTTCTCGCGGACGTCCGGTGGCTACCAGAATACGGTCTCGCGCACGCTGGCGCGGCGCGGGTGGGTCTTCGTGGTCTATGCCCTGCTGCTGGGCGCCACCGCGCTGCTGTTCAAGACGGTGCCCGGCGGCTTCATTCCCACGCAGGACAAGCTCTACCTCTTTGCGGGCGCCAAGCTGCCCGAGGGTGCCTCGCTCGCGCGCACCGAGGCGGTGACCCGGCAGCTCAACGATCTGGCGCTGCAGGTCGAAGGCGTCGACAGCGTGACCGCCTTCGCGGGGCTGAACGCCTTGCAGCAGGTGAACACCCCCAACGTCACCAATTCCTACATCACCCTCAAGCCCTTCGGCGAGCGAACGCGCAGCGCACAGCAGATCACTGCCGAGCTGGCCCAGCGCTTCGGCGACGTGCAGGCCGGTTTTGCCTATGCGCTCATGCCGCCGCCGATCCAGGGGTTGGGCAATGGGTCGGGCTATTCGCTCTATCTGCAGGACCACGCCGGCCTGGGCTATGGTGCGTTGCAGGACGCGTTGTCGGCTTTCCAGGCCGAGGTCGCCAGGACGCCGGGCATGCGCTACCCCGTCAGTTCCTACCAGTCCAACATCCCCCAGCTGGCGGTCGATATCGACCGGGCCAAAGCCAAGGCGCAGGGCGTGTCGCTCACCGATGTGTTCGAGGCGCTGCAAACCAACCTGGGTTCGGTCTACGCGAACGACTTCAGCCTGTTCGGCCGCATCTACCGCGTGATGGTGCAGGCCGACAGCGCGCACCGGCAGCAGCCCGCCGACATCGGCAGCCTGCAGGTGCGCAACGCGAAGGGCGCGATGGTGCCGGTCGCCGCGCTGGCCAGTGTCACGCCGACCTACGGCCCCGACCCGGTGGTGCGCTACAACGGCTTCCCGGCCGCGGACCTGATCGGCGATTCCGATCCGCGGGTGTTGTCCTCGGCACAGGTGATCGAGAAGCTGCAGCAGATCGCCGACAAGACGCTGCCGCGCGGCATCACCCTGGCGTGGACCGACCTGAGCTACCAGCAGGTCACGCAGAGCCAGGCGGCGCTGGTGGTGTTTCCGCTGGCGGTGGTGCTGGCGTTCCTGGTGCTGGCCGCGCTGTACGAAAGCTGGAGCCTGCCGCTGGCGGTGGTGCTGATCGTGCCGGTGTGCCTGTGCGCCGCGCTGCTGGGCGTGTGGCTCAGCGGCGGCGACAACAACGTGTTCGTCCAGGTCGGCCTGGTGGTCCTGATGGGGCTGGCGTGCAAGAACGCCATCCTGATCGTCGAGTTCGCGCGCGAACTGGAGATGGGCGGCATGGACACCGTGGCCGCGGCGCTGGAGGCCTGCCACCTGCGGCTGCGCCCCATCATCATGACCTCGGTGGCCTTCATCGCCGGCTCGGTGCCGCTGCTGCTGGGCAACGGCGCGGGCAGCGAAGTGCGCGTGGCCACGGGTGTGACGGTGTTCTCCGGCATGCTGGGCGTGACCCTGTTCGGCCTGTTCCTCACCCCGGTGTTCTACGTCGCGCTGCGCAAGCTGGCGGGTACGCGGCTCGCCCGGCATGGCAACGTGGAGGTGGACCATGCGTAAGCCATCCCTGTTGCGCCCCCTCGGTGCCGCTGTGCCCGCGCTGCTGCTGGCCGCCTGCGCGGTCGGCCCGGACCATCGCACGCCGCCTGCGCCGGCCGACCTGCCGGCGCGGTTCGCGCGGGCGGGCGCCGGGGCGAATGCCTCCCAGGCAGGCGATTCAAAGGATGAGATGGAGGCGACGGCCGCAACGCCTGCCGAATCGGACCTCGCGTTCTGGCGCAGCCTGGGTGATGCGCGACTCACTGCATTGCTCGAACAGGCGCTGGCGGGCAACCTCGATCTGGCAAGTGCCCTGGCGCGCTACGACGGCGCGAATGCGCTGTTGCGCGAGTCCGGCTTCGACCGCCTGCCCACGGTGACTGCCAACGCGCAGGCCAGCCGCACCCGCCGGACCGCCAGCGAGGCCGCGGGCCAGCCGCGCACCGTTGAGCGCGTAGGCGGCGCCATCCAGGCCAGCTGGGAATTGGACCTGGTAGGCCGCGTGCGCCGCAATGTGGAGGCGCATGGCGCCGACGCCGCAGCCAGTGCGGCCGATCTCGACGCGCTGCGGATCGCCATCGCAGGCGAAGCAGCCGCCACCTACGTCGAGTTGCGCGGCCTGCAGGAGCGCTTGCGCGTGGCGCGCGAAAACCTGCGGACCCAGCAAGCCACGCTGGATCTGGTCGTGGCACGGCTTGCCGCGGGACGCGGCACCGACTTCGACGCCGCGCGCGCCCGTGCGCAGATGGAAGAAACCGCTGCGCGCCTGCCGGCCCTGGAAGCGCAGATCGCCGTACGCCAGCACCGGCTTGCGGTGCTCACCGGCCGCACCCCGCAGGCGCTGATCGCGCTCCTGGATGAGCCTGCCCCGCCGCTGTCTCTGCCCCCGGATGTGGACCCCGGCACGCCCGCTGCGCTGCTGCTCCGCCGGCCCGACGTGCGCGCGGCCGAGGCGCGCCTGCACGCAGCCACGGCGCGCGTCGGCGTGGCCACGGCGGATCTCCTCCCGCGCCTCAGCCTGGGCGGTCTGGTGGGTACCTTCGCGCCGCACGGCAGCGGGCTGTGGCACGGAGTGAGCGAGACCCACAGCGCCTTGCTGGGCATCGATTGGTCCTTCCTCGATGTGGGCCGGGTGCGGGCGCGCATCGCCGCGAGCGAGGCCGATGCCGGGGCTGCGCTGGCCGCCTACCAGCAGGCCGTGCTGCGCGCGCTGGAAGACACCGAGAACGCCCTCGTGCAATACAGCCGGACCCGTGCCGAGGACGGCCATCTGGCACAGGCCGCGCACGAGAGCGACGCCGCCCTGCAACTGGCACGCACGCGCATGCAGGCGGGCGATATCGGCCTGTTCGAAGTGCTGGACACCCAGCGCAGCCAGCTCGCCGCGCAGGATGCCTGGGCCGACAGCCGCATGCGCAGCCTGCGCGCGGCGGTGGCGCTGCACCAGGCACTGGCTGGCGGCTGGCCGCTGCAGGCAACCGTCGCCTCGGAGGACCTTAAGCCTGCCCGTGCCCCGAGAGCAGTGGATACAACGAGAGCACCAGCAGGACCGCCATCGCCACATTGAAGGTACGCAGGTGGCGCGCGTCGGTCAGCCAGCGGCGCAGCGTAGTGCCGAAGGCGGCCCAGACGGCAACGCTCGGTGCATTCACCGCCGCGAACAGCAGTGCGATGACCGCCACCGCCAGCAGGCCGCCGTCGGCCGGCACGTAGGCGGCGATCGCACCGATGGCCATGATCCACGCCTTGGGGTTGACCCACTGGAAGGCGGCGGCCTTCCAGAATCCGAAGGGTTGGCTTGGCGCCGCCGCTTCCTGCATCGGCTCGGCGGTGGCGATCTTCCAGGCCAGCCACAGCAGGTAGATCGCGCCGATCACACGCAATGCGGTGAACGCCGAGGGATAGACGAGAAACAGGCGCCCCAGTCCGGCTCCCACGCCCAGCACCATGGCGGCGAAGCCGAGGCTGATGCCCAGGATATGCGGCACGCTGCGCACAAAGCCGTAGTTCAGCCCGGACGCCAGCAGCATCGTGTTGTTGGGACCGGGGGTGATCGAGGTCACGAACGCATAGGCGGTGAAGGCAAGCAGAAGATCGGTCGTCATGAGGGCTCGGGTGCGTCCTTGGAGATGAGATGGAGTATCGGGGGGAAGCAGGCTCAAGGTGGGCACGAAAGTCGCTCAGCCCAGGCCCAGTTCATGCCGGCGCTGGACGATGCGGCTGACCAGTCCGTAGGCGACCGCCTCCTCGGCCGGCATCCACAGGTCGCGTTCGATGTCCTGGCGGACGCGTTCGATGGGCTGGCCGCTTTCGCGCGCGATGACCTGGGCGATGCGCTCGCGGGCCTTGATGATCTGCTCGGCCTGCAGCGCGATGTCGCTGGCCGGGCCGCCGGCGCCGCCACTGGGCTGGTGGATCAGGAAGCGCGTCTGTGGCAGGCAGAAGCGGCGCTCGCGCGGCGCGCCCAGGTACAGGTGGGTGGCGGCACTGCCGACCCAGCCGGTGCCCACCATGCTGACCGGCGAGGCGACGAAGCGCACCACGTCATGGATCGCATCGCCCGATTCCAGATGGCCGCCGGGTGAGGAGACGACCAGCGTGATGGGGGCGGTCGACTCGGCGTCCAGTGCCAGCAACTTGCGCACCGTCTCGGCGGCCAGCGCATCGGTGATGGTGCCGAACACCAGGACGGTGCGGGAGCGGAAGGCCTTTTCCTCGAGGAAGGCGTGGTCCTGCGCGGGCAGCGGGCGCGGGGGTGTTTCAGTCTCTTGACGCATCATGTGGCATGGCTCCGGTGTGTTAAGTTCATTCGATAGACGAACGAGCGGGGCTTTGCGTGACATCCTTCTCCGAACTTCCTTCCGATCCGCATCCTCTGGCTGGCGACGACGCGCTGCGCCGCCGGCTGATCGCGTTGGCCCGGCATTGGCTCGCCCTCGGCGACGACGCCGAGGATCTGGTCCAGGAGGCCTGGCTGCGCACGGCACAGGGCATGCCGGCGCTCTCGCCCGAAGGTCGGGAGGCCTGGCTGGTCACGGTGCTGCGGCACCTGTGCATCGATGCCTGGCGACGCCAGCGCCTGCACCAGGCTGGGCTGGCGCAACTGGCCGGGGAGGACGTCCCGCCGGCGCATCCCGCGGATCTGGCCGAGCAGGCCGAGCGCGTCGAGCAGGCGCTGCGGCACGTGGTCCGCGTCCTGCCGGCCGGCGATGTCGCAGCGGTGCTGCTGCACGAGGTCTTCGGTTTCGGCCATGCCGAACTGGGCCCGTTGTCGGGGCGCAGCGAAGCCGCTTCACGCCAGCAGTTGCACCGTGCGCTGCAGCGCCTGCGCCGGTCCGCGCCGGCACGCGGGCCGGAAGATGACGATGCCGCCTGCCTGTTCGCGCTGTGCCAGCTTGCCCTGGCCCGGCGCGATCCTGCGGGCCTGGTGGCCGTGCTGCGCACCGCGACGCCGCAGGCGATGGCGCTGTTCGCGCAGGCACCATCCCCTCGATCCTCCCGGCCGGCGCAGGCACCGCGCGCATATTGGGTCCGCTTCGGCAACCTGCTGGCCTTGCTGACGTATTCGGACGGCGTCGTCGCCTGCCTGACGCTGGACGAGCCGAGCTCCGAGGCGCTGGCCGATTGAGCGCCCGGCATGGCGCATCCCATGGCCTGCAGGGCCGGGTTGCACATGCTCGAAGCCTTCGTGGCGGGGTACGGAGGAAGATGGAAAAAGCGTCCCCTTCGGGGAGGCAGCGAACCCACGCAGTGGAGAGCATGGGGGCCATTTTTCATGGGTGGCCCTGCCTGCGGCAGAGTTACACCTCTTGCGGGAAAATACCATTGACGTTCATCAACAAGGAATTCCAATGACCGCAAAACTCGATCCGGCGCGGCCCGGGCGACCGCGCTGGGCCGGCAGGCTCGTGGGCGCCCTGGCCGTACTGTTCGGCCTCGCCTTCCTCGCGGGCGGCATCACCCTCGCCACCCTGGGTGGCAGCCTGTACTTCGCGCCGGCCGGCCTGGCCATGCTGGTGGCCGGCGTGCTGCTGTGGCGCGGCCGCACGGCCGGCGCCTGGCTCTACGCCCTGACGCTGGCCGCCAGCGTGGTGTGGGCGCTCGTCGATGCGGGCTGGTCGTTCTGGCCACTCTTCTCGCGCCTCTTCGCGCTGGGCGTGCTCGGCCTGCTGGTGGCGCTGGTCTATCCCGGCCTCGCCGCACCGCGCGGCCGCCGTGCCTATGGCGTGGCCGGCGTGCTGGCCCTGGTGCTGGTGGCGGCCTTCGGCGGCATGTTCGTGCCGCACCCCTCCGTGGCCGCCAACGGCCAGGGCCCGGGCCTCACGCCCGTGGACCCGGCCCAGGCCCAGAAGAACTGGGAAAACTACGGCAACACCAACGGCGGCAGCCGCTTCGCCGCACTGGACCAGATCAACCGCAGCAACGTGGGCCAGCTCGAAGTGGCCTGGACGTACCGCACGGGCGACATCGCCATCAGCAACGGCAACGGCGCCGAAGACCAGACCACGCCGCTGCAGATCGGTGACCGGATCTATCTCTGCACGCCGCACAACGACCTGATCGCGCTGGAGGCCGATACCGGCCGCGAAGTCTGGAAGCGCGAGATCAACGCCAAGTCGTCCGTCTGGCAGCGCTGCCGGGGCCTGGCCTATTTCGACGCCGCGGCCGCCCTGCCTCCCGTCACCACGGCTGGCGCCACGCCCGTGCAGCCGGTGGCCCTGCCCGCCGGCGCCAACTGCCAGCGCCGCATCCTCACCAACACCATCGACGCCCGCCTGATCGCCGTCGATGCCGACACGGGCGAGTTCTGCCAGGGCTTCGGCACCAACGGCCAGGTGGACCTGAAGGCCGGCCTGGGCGCTGCGCCCGATCCGTTCTACCAGCTCACTTCGCCGCCCCTGATGGCCGGCACCACGGTGGTGGTGGGCGGCCGCGTGGCCGACAACGTGCAGGCCGACATGCCCGGCGGCGTGATCCGCGGCTTCGACGTCATCACCGGCCAGATGCGCTGGGCGTTCGACCCCGGCAATCCGGAAGACAAGAAGGCGCCCGCCGACGGCAAGAGCTACGTGCGCAGCACGCCGAACTCGTGGGCTCCGATGTCCTACGACGCGGCCATGAACACCGTCTTCCTGCCCATGGGCAGTTCCTCGACCGACCTGTACGGTGCCGAACGCACCAGGCTGGACCACAAGTACGGCGCCTCCATCCTCGCGGTGGACGCCACCACGGGCGCCGAGAAGTGGGTCTATCAGACGGTCCACAACGACCTCTGGGACTTCGACCTGCCGATGCAGCCGAGCTTCGTCGACTTCCCCGTGGACGGCGGCCGCACCGTGCCGGCCCTCGCCATCGGCACCAAGGCCGGCCAGATCTACGTGCTGGACCGCGCCACCGGCAAGCCGCTGACCGAAGTGAAGGAAACGCCGGTCAAGACGGCCGACATCCCCGGCGAACAGTACTCCACCACCCAGCCGCGCTCGGTGGGCATGCCGCAGATCGGCGCGCAGACGCTGACCGAGTCCGACATGTGGGGCGCCACGCCGTTCGACCAGCTGCTGTGCCGCATCGCCTTCAAGAAGATGCGCTATGAAGGCCTCTACACCGCGCCGGGCACGGACGTGTCCCTCAGCTTCCCCGGCTCGCTGGGCGGCATGAACTGGGGCGGCCTGTCGGTGGACCCGGTGCATGGCTTCCTGTTCGCCAACGACATGCGCCTGGGCCTGTGGGTGCAGATGATCCCGTCGGCCAACCGCGGCGGCACCGCCGGCGGCGGCGAAGCCGTCAACACCGGCATGGGCGCCGTGCCGCTCAAGGGCACGCCGTATGCGGTCAACAAGAACCGCTTCCTGTCGGTCGCCGGCATTCCCTGCCAGGCACCGCCCTACGGCACGCTCACGGCCATCGACCTCAAGACCCGCCAGGTCGCCTGGCAGGTGCCGGTGGGCACGGTGGAAGACACCGGCCCCATGGGCGTGAAGATGCACATGCCCATCCCCATCGGCATGCCCACGCTGGGCGGCACGCTGGCCACGCAAGGCGGCCTGGTGTTCATCGCCGGCACGCAGGACTACTACCTGCGTGCGTTCGACAGCAGCAACGGCAAGGAAGCCTGGAAGGGCCGCCTGCCCGTGGGCAGCCAGGGCGGTCCGATGACCTACCAGTCGGCCAAGACCGGCCGCCAGTACGTGGTGATCACCGCCGGCGGCGCACGCCAGTCACCCGACCGCGGCGACTACGTGATCGCCTACGCGCTGCCCGCCAAGCGCTGAGGCACAGAAGACGCCAAGGCGCGGCCCGGGCCGCGCCCCGACGCCTGCAAGAAGGCCTGCCGTCCGGCAACGACGGCAGGCCTTTTTTTCGTCCGCGCCCGGCTGCGCCTGCACGCCCGCGCCGCCCGCCGAGCAGCCACCCCATCAGCAAAACGCATCGCTCGGGCATCCATCGGCATTGGTGCGGCACGCGCATCGCCGCAATACTGCATTCGGCGCTGCGGCGTGGGCCCCTGGGGTTCACGGCCTCGGCAGAGCCAAGCACCGGAAAGCCGAGAAGAGCCCCCACGACGACCTGGCGCAGCGGACAGGCGCAGCGGACCCATGCGCCCTGCAACTGCGGCCCCGGGCACAGAGACAACCTGATCCGACGAGGACTTGTATGACAGACATCCGAAAGAACATGGATGAAGGCGCGATGACGTCCTTCCAGTGGCTGGCCGTCGCCATCTGCATCCTGCTCATCATGCTGGACGGCTTCGACGTGCTGGTCATGGCCTTCACGGCCTCGTCGGTCGCGGCTGAATGGCAACTCAACGGAGCGGCGCTGGGCGTGCTGTTCAGCGCAGGGCTGATCGGCATGGCCATCGGCTCTCTGCTGCTCGCGCCGCTGGCCGACCGGTATGGCCGCCAGCCCATCATCCTGATGTGCCTGACCATCGTGTCGCTGGGCATGCTGCTGTCGGCCGCCGCGCGCAACCATGCCGAACTGGCGGCGCTGCGTGGCATCACCGGCCTGGGCATCGGCGGCATGCTGGCCAGCGTGGGGGTGATCACGGCGGAATACTCGTCAGCCAAGTGGCGCAGCACGGCCATTGCGCTGCAGGCCACGGGCTACCCGATCGGCGCCACGCTGGGCGGGCTCATGGCGGCCTGGCTGCTGAGCCACCACGGCTGGCGCTCGGTCTTCGTGTTCGGCGGGCTCGTCACGGCGCTGATGGTGCCCATCGTGCTGTGGCGCCTGCCCGAGTCGGTGGACTTCCTCATCAGCCGCCGGCCGGCCCGCGCGCTGGACAAGCTCAACCGGCTGCTGGCGCTCATGGGCCGCCCCGCCCTGCAGCAGCTGCCGGCGCCCGCACGCGACAGCCAGGCCGCGCAGGGGGGCAACACCGTGGCGGCGCTCTTTCGCAACGGGCTGGCCCGCCCCACGCTGATGCTGTGGATCGGCTTCTTCCTGCTGATGTTCAACGTCTATTTCTCGTTGAGCTGGACGCCCAAGCTGCTGGTGCAGGCGGGCCTCTCGGCCCAGCAGGGCGTGACCGGCGGCGTGCTGCTGAACCTGGGCGGCATCGCGGGCGGCAGCCTCTTCGGCCTGCTGGCGCTCAAGGCCCAGCTGCGGCATCTGGCCATCGGCAGCCTGCTGCTCAATGCCCTCTTCACCGCGCTGTTCGGCATGGCATCGGCCAGCCTGGGCTGGGCCTTCGCCGCAGCCGTCGGCATGGGTGTCTTCCTGTTCGCCTGCATGGCGGGGCTCTATGGGCTGGTGCCCTCTACCTACCCGGCCGATGTGCGCGCCACCGGCATGGGCTGGGCCATAGGCGTCGGCCGCCTGGGCGCCATCCTCGCGCCCGCCATGGCCGGCCTGCTGCTGGACCGTGGCTGGCAGCCCGCATCGCTCTACTACGTGTTCGCCCTGCCGCTCATCGCCGCCGCGATGGCGGTGATGGCCACGGGTGCCGGCCGCAGCACGCTCCCGCGCGGCCAGGTGGCCGGGGCGCACTGATGACCGAGGCCCCATTCTCTGACTGACCCGAATCTGGAGAACCCTGCATGAGCCCCCCCTGCCTGGTGCTGCTGCCCGGCCTGCTGTGCGACGCTGCCGTCTGGCGCGAGCAGGCCCAAGCCCTCGATTTCGCCGACTGCATCGTGCCCTCGTATGGCGACTGTTCGAGCATCGAGGCCATGGCCCGCCGGGTGCTGGCCGGCGTGTCAGCGCCTCGCTTCTCGCTCGCAGGCCACTCCATGGGCGGCCGCGTGGCGCTGGCGATCGCCGGCATGGCGCCGGAACGCATCGAACGACTGGCGCTGCTCGATACCGGCATGGAGCCCATCGCGCCGGGCGAGGCGGGCACCACCGAACGCGACAAGCGCATGGCGCTGCTGCAGACCGCGCGCGCGCACGGCATGCGCGCCATGGGCACGCAGTGGGCACGGGGCATGGTCCACCCGGACCGGCTGGACACGCCGCTCTTCGGCGAGGTACTGGACATGGTGGCGCGCTTCACGCCCGACCTGTTCGCCGCGCAGATCGAGGCCCTGCTGAACCGCCCCGACGCGAGTCCCGTGCTGCAGCGCCTGCGGTGCCCCACGCTACTGGCCTGCGGCCGGCAGGACAGCTGGAGCCCCCTGGCGCGCCACGAGCGCATGCAGGCCCTCTGCCACGGGTCGGAACTGGTGGTGATCGAAGACAGCGGCCACATGAGCACCATGGAGCAGCCCGAGCAGGTCAGCCGCGCCCTCGCCGCGTGGATGCAGCGCTGAAGATCCCCACTGAACAGCGCCAGCGCCCGACCTAGGCAGGCCGGTTGCCCGCAGCCTCGCGGCAGGCCTGCATGAACAGATCCAGATCGGGCGAGGCCACGCTCAAGGCGCGTGTCGCCAGCCCGATGCGCCGGCGCGTGGAAGGCAGCGCCACCGGAACGATCGCCAGCTGCCCGCCGTGGTCGCGCTGCAGCGATTCGCCGCGCGATGCCAGCGCCAGCCGGCCGGTCTGCAGCACGAAGGCCTGCGTCATCACCGGGCTGCTGGCGCGCAGGTCGCCACGCGGGGGCGCCAGCCCCTGGCTGGCGAAGATCCGTACCAGGGCCTGATCGGCCGGTGTGCCGGGCAGCGGCGTGACCCAGGGCCACTGCAGCAGATCGGCCAGCTGCAGGCGCTTGCGGCGCAGGGCCGCATGGCCTGCGGGCGCCACCACCACCAGATCGTCCTCGAACAGGTGCAGTTGCCGCACCTCGCCGGCCGGCGCATCCGCGCGCAGGGCCCCGGCGATGGCGTCGATGTCCGCGCCCAGCAGCTGTTGCATGAGGCTTTCGTAGGTGCCATCCACGATAGCGACCTCGATGTCGGGGTGGCGCGCCGCGAGATCCTCCACCGCACGCGGCAGGAAGATGCCTACCGAGAGGGGCAGCACGCCCACCACCACGCGGCCCCGGACGGTGCCGCGCCAGGCGGAAAGGTCGCTGTCCATGCCGCGCAGCTCGGCCAGCGCCAGCTTGACGCGGCGCAGCAGCGCCTCGCCCGCAGGCGTCAGCCGGGTACCGAAGGCGAGCTTGTAGAAAAGCGGCAGGGCCAGGGCATCTTCCAGTCCCGCCAGAGCCGCATGCACTGCAGGCTGGCCGAGGCCCAGCTGCCGAGCAGCCAGGGATTCGCTGCCGCAGCCGGCGATCGCCACCAGCGCGCGCAACTGCCCGGCGGGCACGATGTCGGCGAACCGCGGCGGCACCGGTACGCGGCGGCGGCTGCTGCCCGGCGCGGCCACGGCGGCGGCATGCGCTTCGGCAGCGCCGCTGGCCAGCTGCGCCAGCAGGGCCTCGGTACGCGCGGCCAGCTGGCTGCCGGGGGCCGTCGGCATCATGCCGCGCGCGCCGCGCTGGAAGAGCGGCACGCCACAGGCGGCTTCCAACTGCTGCACTGCCCGCGCCACGGCCGGCTGCGACAGATGCATGGCCCGGGCGGCCTGCGTGGTGCTGCCGTGGCGGACCACGCCCAGCAAGGCCCGCAGCGAGCGCAGCTGCGCCGCCAGCGCCGGAAAGCCCTGGGCATCGCCGAACGCCGAAGCGGGCCGCGGGGCAGGAGACGGAGTCATGGCGTCGTGGAGGAGCGGGAGGAATCGAGGGGCGGCCGTGCGAGGGGCACGAGACCCCTGGGGAATTCTTCCATAAGCCCGGCGCATCGCTCGCAGGGGCGCACCCGATGGCCCCACGCCCCCGCCGCCCAGCAATGCGCCCCGCTCCGTCGTACGATCCTCGCCGCCCTTGAGGAGAAGAGCCCCATGACCGCACCGCAGTCCACCGCCACAACCACCTTCATCGCAGCCTCCACCACCCCAGCCCCGCTGCTGCGCATCGCCGTGATGGGCGCTGGCGCCGTCGGCTGCTACTTCGGCGCCCTGCTGGCGCGTGCCGGCCATGTGGTCACCCTGATCGGCCGGCAGGCGCACGTCGAAGCCATCCGCGCGCACGGCCTGCGGCTGCAGACCGCCGCGCTGGACGAATACGTGCCCATGGCGGCCGACACCGCCCCCGCCGCGGTGCGCGGCGCCGACGTGGTGCTGTTCTGCGTCAAATCCACCGACACCGAAGACGCCGCCCGCCAGATCCGCCCGCACCTCGCGCCCGGCGCACTGGTGCTCACCCTGCAGAATGGCGTGGACAACGACGAGCGCGTGCGCGCCGTTCTGGGCGATGTGCACCCCGTGGCCGCAGCCGTGGTCTACGTGGCCACCGAGATGGCCGGCCCCGGCCACGTGCGCCACCACGGCCGGGGCGAACTGGTGATCGCGCCCTCGCCCGCCAGCGCCACCGTCGTGCAGCAATTCAGCGCGGCCGGCATCGCCACGGAAGCGTCGGACAACGTGCGCGGCGCGCTCTGGGCCAAGCTGGTCATCAACTGCGCCTACAACGCCCTCTCGGCCCTCTCGCAGCAGCCCTACGGCAGGCTGGTGCAAACGCCCGGCGTGGCCGATGTGATCGAAGACGTGGTGGCCGAATGCCTGGCCGTGGCGGAGGCGGACGGCATCCGCATTCCGGGCGACGTGCGCGCCGCCGTGCGCGGCATCGTGGCCACCATGCCGGGGCAGCTGTCATCCACCGCGCAGGACCTGGCCCGGGGCAGGCCCAGCGAGATCGACCACCTCAACGGCTATGTGGTGCAGCGCGGCAAGGTGCTGGGGGTGGCGACGCCGGTGAACCAGGCGCTCCGGGTACTGGTGAAGATGGTGGAAGCGGGCAAGCAGGCCTAGCAGCCGGCGGCTCCGGACGATTCGCCGCCATTCACCCACATCGGAAGGGCGATGGCAGTGCTATACATTGACCGGATCAACACATCAATCATCATCCAGGAGGACTGCATGCCGATCAAAACCGTTCTGAAATCCGCCGTGGCGGCGCTGGCGATTGCGGGCAGTGGATCGCTCTTCGCACAGGGCGCGCCCATCGATGCCGCCGCCTTCGATGCTCTGGTGGCGAAAGGCCCCGTCGCCAGTGCCGAAACCATCGCGGCCAGCCCCTGGGCCAGCAAGATCAAGCAGGCCGGCACGCTGCGCCTGGGCGGCACGCAGACCTCGAACCTGTTCTCGCTGCTCAACGAGAAGGACGGCAAGATCCGCGGCTTCGATGCCGGCATTTCGCAGCTCCTCGCACGCTACATCCTGGGCGACGGCGCCAAGATCCAGTTCACGCAGGTGAACTCGTCCACGCGCGAGCAGGTGCTCATCAACGACCAGGTGGACATGGTCGTGGCCACCTACTCCATCACGCCCGCCCGCGCCGAAAAGATCTCGTTCGCAGGCCCCTACTACAGCTCGCAGGCCGGGGTGCTGGTCAAGGCGAACAACAAGACGATCCAGTCGTACAACGATCTGGCCGGCAAGAAGGTCGCCACGCAGGCCGGCTCCACGGGGCCCGCGATCCTCGCGCAGTTCGCGCCCAAGAGCACCGTGCAGGAATTCCAGACGCACCAGGAAGCGCTCGACTCGCTGCGCCAGGGCCGCGTGGATGCCTACGTGACCGACTACACCCTGCTGCTCAACACCCTGAGCCTGGGTACCGGCGACGCCAAGCTCGCGGGCGCGCCCTTCGGTGCGCAAGACCCCTACGGCATCGGCCTGCGCAAGGGCTCCGACGGCGTGGCCTTCGTCAACGCCTTCCTGAAGAAGATCGAAGCCGACGGCACCTGGGCCAGGCTCTGGACCATCTCCATCGGCCAGCGTACCGGCAGCACGGCCATCCCGACGCCGCCCGCCCTGCCCTGACCGAACGGAACGATGGGCGACAACATCTCCAGGCTCCTCGCCGACCATGGGCCTGCCTTCTGGCAGGCCCTTTTGCTGACGTGGAAGCTCACCGCACTGTCGTTCGTGCCGGGTGTCGTGCTGGGCGCGGCCGTGGCGGCGCTGCGGCTCTTTCCCCTGCCTCCGCTGCGCGGCTTCCTCACGTTCTACGTGGAGGTCTTCCGCAACATCCCCAGCGTGGCGCTGCTGATCTTCATCGTGTTCGCGCTGCCCGATCTCGAATTCGTGATCGACTACGAGCCCAGCGTCATTCTCACGCTGATCCTGGTCTGCTCCGCCTTCACGGCCGACTACCTGCGCTCGGGCATCAACACCATTCCCAGCGGCCAGATCGAGGCCGCGCTCAGCCTCGGCATGCGGCCCGCGCGGATCATCTATTCGGTCGTGCTGCCGCAGGCGCTGCGCTCGGTGGTGCAGCCGATGACCTCGCTGCTCATCGCGCTGATGCTGTCCACCTCGCTCGCATCGCAGGTGCCCATGCCAGGCCGGGAACTGACCGCGCTCGTCTCCAAGCTCGCCAATGATTCCGCCGCCGGCATGGCCGCGTTCGCAGTGGCCGCCGCGATGTACGTGGCGACCGGCCTGCTCATCGCCTGGGCCGGCGCCGCGCTGGACAAGAAAGTGCGCATACTGCGATGAGCCGCTCCCTGGAAGACACCTTGTTCGGCGCGCCCAGCCCCCGGGCGCGCACCATCACCCAGGTGGTCAGCGTGATCGCGGCGGGCCTGCTGCTCCTGCTGGCCGCCGGCATCGCCTACCGCTTTCACTCCGCCGGACAGCTGGAAGGCCGGCTCTGGCAATTCTTCGCCTGGCCCACGACCTGGGCCTTCCTCGCCAAGGGCCTGCTCGGCACGCTGCAGTCGGCGGCGATGGGCGCCGCCATCGCGCTGGCCCTGGGCCTGGTACTGATGGCCGGGCGCCTGGCGCGGTCCCGCATCGTGCGCTGGCCCAGCATCGCGGCCATCGAATTCCTGCGGGGCACGCCGACGCTGCTGCTCATCTACCTGTGCTTTCTGGTGCTGCCCTCGGCCGGCATCAAGCTCAGCACCTACTGGATGCTGACGCTGCCCATCGCCCTGAGCACCGCCGCCGTGGTGGCCGAGGTCTATCGCGCCGGCGTGCTCGCCGTCCCCCGCGGCCAGACCGAGGCCGCACGCAGCCTGGGGCTCACCGAAACCCAGGTCTTCTTCACCATCGTCTTCCCCCAGGCCCTGCGCTACATCGTCCCGGCCCTGGTCGCGCAACTGGTCATCGTGGTGAAGGACACCACCTTCGGCTATGTCGTGACCTATGGCGAGCTGATGCAGAACGCCAAGGTGCTGATCGCCAACTACCACTCGCTGGTGCCGGTGTATCTCGTCGTGGCGGCGGTGTATTGCCTGGTGAATTACGGGATATCGCGGGCGAGCCGGTGGTTGGGGCGGCCAGTGCATTGACTGGCCGCCGGGTCGATTGCCGTGGGGCCGTGACCGGGCAAGCGCATGCCCATGCGTCTCATCGGAGATCAGAGATGTCGCACGGGAGGGCTGTCAGGCACCTGAAAGGTCTGGCTGGGCCGTATCAGCTGCACGGAGGAAGAGCCCCGCGCAAACCCCCCGCAGCCAGCGATTGCCAGGATCCTGGTGGAAGCGCGTATGCCAGTGCTGCCGGACCTGGAAGCCCGGGATCGGGACCGGGCAGTCCAGCACCTGCAAACCGCCGATGGCGGCCAGGGTTTCGCCGATGTGGCGGGGCAGCGTGGCGATCAGGTCGGTGGTGGAGAGGATTGCCGGCAGTCCGAGGAAGCCGGGGAGGCTCAGCGCCAGGCGCCGCTCGACGTCCAGGCGGCGGATCGTGGCGTCAAGCAGCTGGGCGCCCGTGCCATAGACGATGCCGGCGTGCGCCTCGCGGCTGTAGTCGTCCAGCCCGAAGGTGCCGGGGCGGATGCGCGGGTGGCCGGGATGCGCCAGGCACACCCAGTCCTGCTCATAAAGCGCCTGCTGGTAGAAGCCGGCGTCCAGCGTGGGGATGAAGCCCAGCGCCAGATCCGCGGCGCCCGATTCCAGTTCCGCGCCCATGCCGGCGTGGATGGGCGCGGCCTCCAGCGACACGCCTGGCGCCAGCGCGCGCACCTGCGAGAAAAGGCGCGGCAGCAGGGTGATGTGGCTGGCATCGGTCATGAAGATGCGGAAGCTCCGCGGCATGGTCGCGGGGTCGAAGACCGACTGCGACTCGGCGATGGACCGCAGCCCCCGCAAAACGTCGCGCACGGTCTCGATCATGGCCTCCACGCGGGGCGTGGGCCGCATGCCTTGGGGAGTGCGCACGAACAGCGGATCGCCGAGCTGCGTGCGCAGCCGTGCCAGCCAGATGCTGACGGTGGGCTGGGTCTGGCCCAGCGCCTCGGCGGTGCGCGTGACGCTGCCGGTGCTGTAGAGCAGGTCCATCAGCTGCAGCTGCCTGCCGTCCAGCAGGGGAATGTCGGACATCGGTGCCTCCGGTAGCTTCATGTGGGATCGACATGGAGTGTATGTTGTCCATGCGATTTACCTCATGGCATGCAGCGCCAAGAATGGCGCCCATTCACAGGAGATGCATTTGATGAAGATCGCAGTGCTGGGCGCCGGCGCATTGGGTTGCGCCATCGGGGGTTCGCTGGCGGAGGCCGGCAACGACGTGGTGCTCATCAACCGCAACCAGGCCCATGTGGACGCGATCCGTGCCCACGGGCTGCGCATGCGCGGGCCGGCAGGCGAGCGCTGCGTCGCGGTGCGTGCCGAGCGGGACTGCGCGGCCCTCGCGCCGGCCGAACTGGTCATCGTGCTCGTGAAGTCCTTCCACACGCAGGAGGCGATCCGCGCAGCGATGCCGCTGATCGGCCCCGGCACGACCGTGCTGTCGCTGCAGAACGGGCTGGGACACGAGGACATCCTGGCCGAGGCCATCGGCCGTGAGCGCGTCATCGCCGGCAAGACCTACGTGGGCGGCGTGATGCTCGGGCCCGGCCACATCATCAGCGGCACCGAGGGCAAGGAAACGCTGATCGGCGAACTGGATGGCCGCGACAGCGCGCGCGTGCGGGACATCGCCGCCACCTTCGAGGCCGCCAGCCTGCGCACCACGGTCAGCACGACGATCATGAGCACCATCTGGGACAAGCTGCTCATCAACGTCGCCACGGGCGCGGTGAGCGGCATCACCGGCCTGACCTACGGCCCGCTCTATGCCATCCCCGAGATCGAGGCGACCGCCGTGGCGGCCGTGCAGGAGGCGATGGACGTAGCGCGGGCCAGCGGTGTGCCGCTTTCCCACACCGACCCGAAGACCCCCTGGGCCAAGGCCGCCGCCGGCCTGCCCGACGACTTCAAGACCTCGATGCTGCAGAGCCTGGAAAAGGGCTCCATCACGGAGATCGATTTCATCAACGGCGCCGTCGTGCGCTGGGGACAGCGATACGGCGTGCCCACCCCCGTCAACGCCACGCTGGTGGCCTGCATCAAAGGCATCGAACGCGCGCGCCAGGCCCGCTGAGAGCGGTTCCCCCCACCGACACGGAGACACCCAACATGCCCCTCCCCTCCACCCCGCCCACGAAGGCCTACGTCGAACACGTCGCCATCCGCGTGCGCGACATCCACTGGCACATCCGCTTCTTCTACGACGTGCTGGGCATGGACGTGCGCGAGATCGACGGCCCCACCGACGACCCGCACCAGTACTGGACGCTCGGCGGCCTGCAGCTGATGGCGACGCCCGATTTCCAGGCGCCGCCCAGCAACGATGCCGGCTGGCTGGCCCATCTGGGCGTGATGGTGGACGACCTGGAAGCCGCCCTGGCAGCCGCTGCGCCCTGGGGCGTAAAGGTGCTGCCGCAGGGCCGCAACTGGCTGCAGCTGCCCGACGGCCTGGCCGTCGAACTGATCCAGGCCGCCCCGGGCAGCGTGGCCCAGGCCCTGGCCGTGAAGCCGCGCGGCTGATAACCAACTACGGAGACACGACGACATGCAACTGACCCCGCCTCCCCAGCACTTCGACACGCCCGAGAAGTACTGGGACGACGCCCGCGAGGGCGACACCTGCACCAGCCCCGAGTACGAAGTGACCGAGGCCCGCATCAACGCCTATGCCGAGCTGACCGGCGACTACACGCCGGTCCACATCGACGAGGACTACGCCAAGACCACGCCCTTCGGCACCCGTGTGGCGCACGGCCTGTTGGGACTCTCGATCGCCGACGGCCTGAAGACGCGCAGCGAATACCGCTTCCTGCCCGGCATGTCGCTGGGCTGGACCTGGGACTTCCTGCTGCCCATCAAGATCGATGACCGGCTGCATGTGCGCTTCACGGTCACCGGGCTGCGCGCATCGAAGAGCCGGCCGGGCTGGGGCATCGTCATCCTGCCCTCGGAACTGGTCAACCAGCACGGCGAGGTCGTGCAGAAGGGCGAGCACCGCCTGATGATTCCGCGGAGGCCCGCATGAGCGCTGCGCAGAACAATACCCAGCCGCTGCCGCTGGCCGGCATCCGCGTCATCGACTATTCGCACTTCCTGGCCGGGCCCTACGTGGGCCGCTGCCTGGCGGGCCTGGGCGCCGAGGTCATCAAGGTCGAGCGCCCGGTCACCGGCGACGCGGGCCGCCACCACGCCTGGTTCGTGGGCGAGGACGACGCGTATTCGGGCTACTTCCTGCAGCTCAACATGGGCAAGCAGGGCCTGTCGGTCAACACCAAGGATCCGCGCGGCAAGGCGCTGATGCACAAGCTGGTGGACAGCGCCGATGTGTTCATCGAGAACTACCGCCCTGGCGCGCTGGATAAATTGGGCCTGGGCTATGCCGAGCTGAGCCAGCGCAACCCCGGCCTGGTGTACTGCTCCATCTCCGCCTACGGCCACACCGGCCCCGACGCGCACCGCGCCGGCTTCGGCCTGATCGCCGAGGCCAAGAGCGGCATCATGCAGATGGTGGGCACGCCGGGCGAGGCGCCGCCGCTGCTGCGCATCTCGCTGGGCGACATGTACACGGGCATCCACGCCGTCGCGGCCATCAACGCCGCCCTGCTGGGCCGCGTGAAGAGCGGCCGGGGCCAGCACATCGACATGGCGCTCTACGACACGCTGGTGTCCATGCACGAATACGCCGTGCAGTGCTACACCCTGTCGGGCGGCCAGGTGTTGCCCGAGCAGACCGGGCACGACATGCCCACCTCCACGCTCTACGGCGTGTTCCGCGCGGCCGACGGCGACCTGGTGATCGCCGCGCAGGTGGACGACGCCTGGAAGCGCTTCGCGGCGATGGTCGAGGCCCACGGCGGGCCGGCCGGCTTCGGCACCGATGCGCGCTTTCACACGACCACCGGCCGCAACGCCCATCGCCTGGAGATCCTGTCCGTGGTCAAGCCCTGGGTGGCAGCCCGACAGGTGGCCGAGGTGCTGGCGCTGCTGGACGGCATCGATGTGCCCTGCGCCAAGGTGCAGCGCATCGACGAGGTGCTGGCGGACCCCCAGATCCAGGCGCGCGGCATGGTGGTGGAGCAGGACCATCCCGTGCTCGGCAAGATCCGGCTGCCCAACCTGCCCTTCAGGTTCTCGGGCTGCGATACGACCATCCGCCAGGTCGCACCGGACCTGGGCCAGCACAACGCCGAGATCGCCGCAGCGCTGGGCTACGGCACCGAGCAAATCGCCGCGATGCAGGCCGACGGCGTGCTCTACACCCAGGAGATGAAGTCATGAGCGACCAGTACGCCGTCATCGGCAACCCCATCGGCCACACCAAGTCGCCGCTGATCCACGGCATGTTCGCCGACGCGACCGAGCAGGATATGGTCTATACCGCCATCGAAGGGCGCGTCGGGCAGTTCGCCGAAGACGCCGCCGCCTTCCGTGCGGCGGGCGGCCGCGGCATGAACGTCACCGCGCCCTTCAAGCTCGACGCCTTCGCCTGGGCCACCGAGCGGTCGGCGCGCGCCAGCCTGGCGGGCGCCGTGAACGCGCTGAAGTTCGAGGGCGAGCGCGTGCTGGCCGAGAACTTCGACGGCGTGGGCCTGACGCGCGACGTGGTGGGCAACCTGGGCTTCGCCCTGCGCGGCAAGCGCGTGCTCATCCTGGGCGCGGGCGGCGCCACGCGTGGCGCACTGCTGCCCTTCCTGGAACAGGTGCCCGCCGAGCTGGTCATCGCGAACCGCACGGTCGACAAGGCCCAGGCGCTGGCGCACGAGTTGCAGGCGCACGGCGCGCTGCGCGGCTGCGGCTATGGGGACCTGGAAGGCCAGCGCTTCGACCTCGTCTTCAACGCCACATCGGCCAGCCTGCGCGGCGAACTGCCGCCCGTGCCGGCCACCGTGTTCGCGCCGGAAGGACTGGCCTACGAGCTGGCCTACGGCAAGGGCCTGACGCCCTTCCTGCAGCTGGCGCAGCAGGCCGGCGTGCAGCGGCTGGCAGACGGCGTCGGCATGCTGGTGGAACAGGCGGCCGAGGCCTTCGACTGGTGGCGCGGCGTGCGACCCGATACCGCCGCCGTCATCGCCAAGCTGACCGTGCCGCTGCGCTGATGGCGCGCGCCTTACCGGAGACAAGACCGATGAAATTCCTCATGCTGCACGGCATCAACCACAACATGTTCGGCAAGCGCGACCCGAAGCAGTACGGCACGATCACGCTGGCGCAGATCGACGGCCAGCTGCGGGACCTGGCGGGCGAACTGGGCGTGGAGGTGGAGAGCTTCCAGACCAACTACGAAGGCGCGATGTGCGAGCGCATCCACCAGGCCTACTTCGACGGGGTCGATGGCGTGATGCTGAACGCCGGCGCCTGGACGCACTACAGCTACGGCATCCGCGACGCGCTGGCCATCCTGGCCTGCCCCATCGTCGAACTGCACATGTCCAACATCCACGCGCGCGAGCCGTTCCGGCACCACTCGGTGTTCGCCGAGATCGTGCAGGGGCAGATCGCGGGGTTCGGAGTGGACAGCTATCTGACGGCGCTGCGCGTCGCCGTCAGCCACGCTCGGGCCAAGGCCGCGTAAAGCGTGAAGCCAGGTGCGCGGCGGGGGCAGACAGCCGCCCCGCGCGCCTTGGCAGGCCGCGCCAGTCAGTCAGGACGCGAGCGCGCGCATCTCGGCGATCAGGTCGGACTTGCCTTCGAATCCGATCCCGGGCAGCGGGGGCAGCGTGACGTAGCCGTTGTCCACCTTCACCCCATCCGGGAAGCCGCCATAGGGCTGGAACAGGTCGGGATAGCTTTCGTTGCCGCCCAGGCCCAAGCCGGCGGCGATCGCCAGGGACATCTGGTGCCCGCCGTGGGGGATGCAGCGGCTGGGGGACCAGCCGTGTTCCTTGAGCATGTCCAGCGTGCGCAGGTATTCGACCAGGCCGTAGCTCAGGGCGCAGTCGAACTGCAGCCAGTCGCGGTCGGGGCGCATGCCGCCGTGGCGGATGAGGTTGCGTGCGTCCTGCATGGAAAAGAGGTTCTCGCCCGTGGCCATGGGGCCCTGATAGACCTCGCCCAGCTTCGCCTGCAGCTCGTAGTCCAGCGGGTCGCCGGCTTCCTCGTACCAGAAGAGCGGGTATTGCGACAGCGCATGGCCGTAGTCGATGGCGGTCTTGAGGTCGAAGCGGCCGTTGGCGTCCACGGCGAGTTGCTGGCCGGGGCCGAGGATCTTGAGGACCGATTCGATGCGCTCGCAGTCGTCGGCCAGGGTTGCGCCGCCGATCTTCATCTTGACGACGGAGTAGCCGCGCGCCAGGTAGCTTTCCATCTCTTTCTTCAGGCCGTCCAGCCCCTTGCCGGGGTAGTAGTAGCCGCCGGCCGCATAGACGAAGACGCGCGGGTTGGCAGGCTTGCCGTTGCCGTAGCGCTCGGCGAGCAGTTGGTAGAGGGGCTTGCCGGCGATCTTGGCCACGGCGTCCCACACGGCCATGTCGATGGTGCCCACGGCGACGGAGCGCTCGCCGTGGCCGCCGGGCTTTTCGTTGATCATCATGCGCGCCCAGATCTTGTGGGGGCAGAGGTTGTCGCCGGTGTCATGGACCAGAGAGGCGGGGTCGGCCTCCAGCACGCGGGGGATGAAGCGGTCGCGCATGAGCGCGCCCTGGCCGTAGCGGCCGTTGGAGTTGAAGCCGTAGCCGATCACGGGCTTGCCATCGCGCACGACGTCGGTGACGACGGCGACGAGGCTCAGCGTCATCTTGGAAAAGTCGATATACGCGTTGCGGATGTCGGACTTGATGGGGCGGGTGGATTCGACGATATCGACGATTTTCATGGTGCTCTCTGGAATGGAATGGGGGGGTGTCTGTCAACGGAGAGGGGAAAGGCAACGCCCATCGAGGTGGATCAGCGGGCGAGCGACGAGCCGCCGCAGATGGCGATGTCCTGGCCCGTGATGGCCGCGGCAGGCGCCGACAGCAGGTAGCCCACCAGCGCGGCGATCTCGGCGGGCTCGATCAGGCGGCCGATGGGCGGCAGGCGCGGGGCGCTGCCGGCGCGGGCAGGGTCGCTCAGCATGCCGGTGGCGGTGGCGGCGGGCGAGACGACGTTCACCGTCACACCCAGCCCCGCCACCTCGGCCGCCCAGCTGCGCGCCAGCGCGATGAGCGCGGCCTTGGTGGCGGCGTATTGCCCCCGGCCGGCCATGCCCTGCGCCACGCGGCTGCCGATAAAGACCACGCGACCGCTGCCGCGCTGGGCCATGCCGGGCACCAGGGCGTCGGCCAGGCGCGTGGCGGCATCGACATGCAGGCGCCACATGAGTTCGCCGCCCGCATGGTCGAGCTGGCCCAGCGGGCCTACGCGCAGCACGCCGGCGGCATGCACCAGGGCGTCCACGGCGGGCAGCGCGGCGGTGGCGCGGGCAATGGCGGCGCCGTCGGCCAGGTCGAGCGGCACGTGGGTGAAGCTGCTGCCGGCCACGCCTTGCGCCAGGGTGGGTGCGGCCACGTCCAGGCCCGTCACGCGCCAGCCGGCGGCCAGCAGCGATTGGGCGATGCACTGGCCGATGCCGCTGCTGCTGCCCGTGACCACGGCATGGCGCTGCGGCTGAGGCTGCAGTTCATTCGGCACGGATGTTCCCTTCGGTCACGATCCTCTGGGAACGCTCCATGTCGGCGCGCTGGAACTTGGCGAAGTCTTCCACGCTGCCGGGCGTGGCGAGCAGGCCCTGTTCCTTGAGCTTGGGGCCCATCTCGGCCAGGGCCTTGTTCACTTCCGTGTTCAGGCGCTGCACGATGGCCTGCGGCGTCTTGGCCGGCGCCCAGAGGGCGTACCAGCTGTAGAACTCGTAGCCGGGGATGGTTTCGGCCACGGTGGGCACGTCGGGCAGGTTGGGCACGCGCTGGGCGGAGGTGACGGCCACCACGCGCAGCATGCCGCTCTTGTGGTACTGGAGCGAGCCCAGGATGGGGTCGATGAAGCCGTCGATCTGCCCGCCGATCAGGTCCTGGAAGGCCGGGGCCGTGCCCTTGTACGGCACGATCATGTATTCGATGTGGCCGGCCCGCTTGAGCATTTCGGTGGAAAGGTGCCCGGCCGAGCCGATGGAGCCCACGGCGAAGGTCATCTTGCCGGGGTTGGCCTTGGCGTAGGCCAGCAGCGACTTGATGTCGGTGATGGGCAGGTTCTTGTTGATGGCGACCGAGAGCGGCGCCTTGGCGACGAGGGCGACGGGGGTAAAGTCCTGCGTGACGTTGTAGGGCACGGACTTGAGCGTCATGGGCGCCGTGGTGTGCGTGGAGGCGCTGAACAGCAGCGTGTAGCCGTCGGCCGGCGCCTTGGCCACCGTGTCCCCGCCGATCACACCGCTGGCGCCGGGCTTGTTCTCGATCACGAAGGGCTGGCCCATCTGGTCGCCCAGGCGCTGGGCCAGCATGCGGGCCACGGTGTCCAGCGTGCCGCCCGGCGGGAACGGCACGACCACGCGTACCGGCTTGTTCGGATAGGTCTGCGCGAAGCTGCCGGTGGCGGCCACAAGGGCCGCGGCCCCCACGGCTGCGCGCAGGGCGGCGCGGAGGAAATGCTTGCGTTGCATGGTGTCTTGTCTCCTGTCTTTTGTTCTGACGACCCCGATGCGGGGGCGTGAAAGGCCCCCGCTCCGCACCGGCGCGGTTCAGCGCTTGAGCAGGCCCGCCTGCTGCACGGCGGCGCGCAGCGCGTCCATTTCCTTGGCGCTGGGCGTCTCGGTGGGCGGGCGCACGGTGGCGTCGTCGATCACGCCGGCCAGGTACATGCCGCCCTTCATGCGGGCATGGGCCTCGCCCGTGGGCTCGCCGCCGCCATAGACGGCGTCTTTCAGCGGGGTGATGACGGCCTGCACTTCCATGGCCTTTTTCAGGTCGCCCGCCTTCACGGCATTCCACAGGTCGATGATGAGCTGCGGGATGAAGGTGGCGAAGCCCACCAGCGCGCCATCGACGCCTTGCACCATGGAGGCCAGCAGGTATTCGTCGTGGCAGGTCAGGATGGCCTTGGAGGCGTCGGCCTCGCGGATGGCCTGGATGTCGCGGGCGTACTTGTTCATGTCGCGCTGGCCCACCTTGAAGGCCTGCAGGTAGGGCAGCTTCGCGAGGTCGGCGAGCAGTTGCGACGAGTAGGAGGCGCGCGTCCAGGCGGGATAGACGTGGCAGACGAGGTCGGCCTCCGGCGCGGCCTGGTGGATGGCCTCGAAGTACTGCAGGGCATGGCCGGAGGTGAAGCCGAAGCGCAGCCAGTGGTGCGGGGGCATCACGTCGAGGGCGACGGCGCCGGCCGCGACGGCGGCGCGGGCATGGTCGGCGGCGTCCTTCAGGCCCTCGCAGACGATGGAGGAAATGACAGGGCAGCGGCCCTTGAGTTCGTCAGCGACGATGCGCGTGACTTCGGCGCGCTCGGCGGGCGTCAGCGAGAACACCTCGCCCGTGTGGCCGTTGGTCATGATGGCGACCACGCCGTCGTGGCCGGCGAGCCAGGAGGCGAGCTTGCGCAGGGCGGGCTCGTCGATGCGGTGGTCGGGCGTGAAGGGGCACGAAATGGCGGGGATGATGCCGCGATAATTCGCGATGGAAGGCATGTAGGCTGTCTCCGTGGTTCCGGGATGGTCCCGTCGTTGGATCGTTGGATGGAAGGAAGGGGAACGCAGCGGATGATTCCCGCCCTGCCCGCGGCCGTCCAATACCCGAATCGCATACAACTATCCGCGCGTGCCGCCACGCGCCAGGAGACCCATGGGCCCCGGCAACCGACCGCTGGATCTGGAGTGGCTGGAGGATTTCCTCGCCCTCGCCGAAAGCGGCAATTTCTCGCGCGCGGCCGAGGCCCGCGCCATCGCGCAGCCGGCGTTCAGCCGCCACATCCGCGCGCTGGAGGACTGGGTGGGCGCCGAGCTGTTCGACCGCAGCGCGCACCCGGCCACCCTCACGGCGGCGGGGCAGCGCTTCCAGCCGCTGCTGGAAGACGTGCTCGCGCGGCTGGAGGCGGCGCGCATCAAGGCCTGCGCGGCGCAGGCCCAGGCGGCGGCCAGCCTGCGCTTCGCGGCGACGCACGTGCTCTCGCTCACCTTCTTCCCGCGCTGGCTCGGGGGCCTGGAGTCGCAGCTGCGGCTGGGGCCGATCCAGACGGTTTCCGACAGCTACCAGGCCTGCGAGGACCTGGCCATGCAGCGGCGCGTGCAGTTCGTGCTCTGCCATGGCCATGCGGCCGTGCCGGGGCGGCTGGACGAGGCGGGCTACCCGGCGGCACGCCTGGCGGACGACGTGCTGCAGCCCGTGTCGGCACCGCAGGCTGACGGCACGCCGCTGCATGCGATACCGGGCCCGGAGGCGCATGGCGCGCGGCCGCCGCTGCCGGTGCTGGCGTACAGCGATGCCTCGGGCCTGGGGCGGATCATGCGCGCGCTGCGCAAGGGGGTGTTCGACGCGGGAGGCGTGGCCGGCATGCCGGGCGAAGTGGAGGTGGTGTTCACCGCCCACCATGCGGCGCTGCTCAAGGCGATGGCGCTCGAAGGCCGCGGCATGGCGTGGCTGCCGCGCAGCCTGATCGCGGAGGAACTGCAGTCGGGCGCGCTGGTGGCCGCCGGGCCGGCCGGCTGGGACGTGCCGGTGGAGATCCGGCTGTACCGGCAGCGCACGGAGATGTCGGACGCGGCGGAGACGCTCTGGCGCCTCGCCACGGGCGGGCAGGCCGGGCAGGCCGTGGGCACCGCCCTGCCCTGACGCGCGCCGCCTGGCGGCGGGCGGTCAGTCCTTGTGGAAGCGCGTGCCCTGGCCGACGGTGCAGCGGTAGGCCACGGACGGCGTGCGCAGGTCGTAGCCCGGCAGGTTGAACATCCAGGTGGTGAAGTCCACGGACTGGTCGGGGCGCACCTGGTAGCGCATGAACTGGACGATGGGCTGGCCGTCGCCGGCCACGGTGACGTGCGAATCGCTGAAGGAGACGGTGCCGTCCTGCACGATGCGGTAGGCGCCGATGCGCAGGCCCCCGCGCGTCTGCGAAGGTGCCGCCGCACCCTGGGGCACGCATTGCGAGAGATCGATGGCGACGGAGACGCTCTCGCCCTGGTCCAGCGCCTGCTGGATGGCGGCATGGGTGGGAAGGACGTCGCCGGCGTGGGCGGCGGCCATCCAGAGGGCGGGTGCGAGCAGCAGGCAGTAGGTGCGGTAGGGCAGCAGTCGGACCATGGGTGCGAACCTTTCGATGCAGGGGGTTGGAGGCGAGAGCCAGAAGCGCGCCCATGGTAGGCAGGCGTCGCGTCCGTGACACCCCTGCCCCGGATGGTGGCCACTCCCATCCGGGCGGGCCCGGTGGCGGCGGCGACGGGCCCTCGTTACGGGGAAACCCTTGCCCCGCAAGGCCTGCGCGCCGATCGGCGCCGGCCGGGGGGCCCCGCCGGGCGGCGCGGCATTGATGAACTTCATCCACTGCATTAGCTTTCAGCGGGATGCCGGCAGGCCGCTTCGATAATCCGGTGATGGAAAAGAGACACCGCGCCACCGGCATCGGGCTGGTGGCCATCGTTCTGTGGGCCTCGATCGTGGGCCTGATCCGTGGCGTGAGCGAGGGCCTGGGCGCGGTGGGCGGCGCGGCGATGATCTACAGCGCCGCCGCCGCACTGCTGTGGGCGACGGTGGGCTTCACGCCGCTGCGCGCCTTACCGCGCCGCTACCTCGCCTGGGGCAGCGTGCTGTTCGTGGGCTACGAGCTGTGCCTGTCGCTGTCCATCGGCCATGCGCGCAGCCGCCAGCAGGCGATCGAGGTGGGCATGGTGAACTACCTGTGGCCGACCTTCACCATGCTGGCCGCGATCGCCTTCAACGGCCAGCGCGCCAGCTGGCTGGTGGCGCCGGGGCTGGCCGTGTCGCTGGCGGGCATCTGCACGGTGCTGGGCGGCGGCAACGGCGTGAGCCTGCCCGGCATGGCCGCCAACATCCAGGACAACCCGCTGAGCTACGGCCTGGCCTTCACCGGGGCCGTGGTCTGGGCCGCGTACTGCACGGTGACGGCACGCCTGGCCCGCGGCACGAACGGGATCACGCTGTTCTTCCTGCTCACCGCGCTGGTGCTGTGGGCCCAGTACCTGGCCGGCGGCGCGCCCGCGATGCACTGGAGCGTGCCCACGGCGGTGCAGCTGGCGTTCGCGGCGGCGGCGATGGGTTTCGGGTACGCGGCGTGGAACGTCGGCATCCTGCACGGCAACGTCACGGTGCTGGCCGGGGCGTCGTATTTCACGCCGGTGCTGTCGGCTGCGCTGGCCGCGCTGCTGCTGCGCGTACCGCTGTCGGCCGCCTTCTGGGCGGGGGCGTGCATGGTGTGCGGCGGCGCGGTGCTGTGCTGGGTCGCGACCCGCGGCCGGCCGCGTGCGCCCCGCCCCGAGGCCTGCTGACGGACGGCGCGGGCGGCACGGGGCGGAGGGTTCAGTCCATGGTCAGGTGCGCGTTCTTCACCACCTGCGCCATGCGCGCGGCCTCGCTGCGGAAGAAGGCCGCGGCCTGCTCGGGCGGGGTGAGCTTGATCTCGTAGCCCTGGGCGACGAGCGCGTCGCGCGCCGCGGGCATGTCCATCGCGGCCTTGAAGCCGCCGTAGAGGCGCGCGATCTCCGCCTTCGGCAGGCCGGCCGGCCCCACGGGCGCGATCCAGCCTTCGAGCTCGAAGCCCGGCAGTCCCTGCTCCGCGATGGTCGGCACGACCGGCAGCGTGGGCACGCGCGCCGCGGTGGTCACGCCCAGCGCCCGCAGCGCGCCCGACTGGATGTGGGGCGCGGCGGGAGCGGCGGCCACCACGGCGAGCTGCACCTGGCCGCCGAGCACGTCGTTCATCAAAGGCCCCATGCCCTTGTACGGGATGTGCCTGATGTCCAGGCCGGCCCGGTCCACGAACATGGCCGCGCCCAGGTGCAGGATGGTGCCGTTGCCCGAGGAGCCGTAGTTGAGCACGCCGGGTTTCGCCTTCGCATGGGCGATCAGTTCGCGCACATTCGCGGCCGGCACGGCCGGATGGGCGACGAGCACGAAGGGTGTCGCACCCAGGATCGTGATGGGCGTGATGTCGGCCAGCGAGTCGAAGGGGATGTTCCGGTACACGCTGGGGTTCACCACATGGTTGTTGGAGACCACGCCGATGACCGAGCCGTCCTTCGGCGCACGCACGATCTGTGCGGTGCCGGTGATGCCGCCCGCTCCGGGCAGGTTCTCGATCACCACCGGCTGGCCGAGCGCCTTCGCGAGGCTGGCACTGATGGCGCGGATGGCGCCGTCGGCCCCGGAGCCGGCCGAGAGCGGCAGGATGACGCGCAGCGGCCTGTCCGGGTGGCCTTGCGCGCGTGCGGGCCGCAGGCCGGCCCAGGCGGCCAGGGCAGCCGCGCCCCATGCAGCCGCCGTGCGGCGGGTCACCCCGCCAGCAGGACCGGCGGGGCCGGCAGGCACCGCAGGCGCGGCATCGGGGTGGCTGCGGCCGGGGGCCGCCTTCGGAAGGTGAGGGTTCGGCATGCGCATGTCTCCATCGTTGTGGTGGGGCCGCGCGGACTGGCGCCGCGCTCGTCGAGGCCCCGGGGAATTCGGTCGGCCGGTCAGGCCACGGAACAGGCCTCGCGCAGCGCGTCGATGGCATCCGGCGCGTAGCCCAGCCCTTCGAGCAGTTCGCGCGTGTGTTCGCCCAGGCGGGGCGGATCGGCGCGCACGGGCAGGCGCTCGCCGCCCATGCGCAGCGGCAGGAGCGTGACGCGCGCGCGCTCGCCAGCGTGCTCGCCGTCGGGCAGCGTGACCTCGGCCAGGCCGCCGGTGGCGTTCAGGTGGGGATCGTCGAAGAGCTGCTCGGGCCGCAGGATGGGAGCGAACGGCAGGCCGTGGCGCTCGAAGACGGCGGAGAGCGCGTCGGCCGTGTGCTCCGCGAGGCGCCGCCGCAGCTCCGGCAGCAGCGTGCCCCGGGCCCGCACGCGGTCGTTGTTGGTGGCCAGGGCCGGGTCGGCCTTCAGGTCGGCGTAGCCCATGGCATCGCAGAAAGTCTGCCACTGCGCGTCGCTCACCGCCGCCAGGAAGATCTGGCCGCCGTCCTTCACGCTGAACACGTCGTACACGGCCCAGGAGGAAATGCGGTCCGGCATGGGCGCCGCCGGCTGCCCGGTCACGGCGTACTGCATCATGTGCTGGCCCACCAGGAACACGTTGTTCTCGAACAGCGCGGAGTCCACTTCCTGGCCGCGTCCGGTGTGCGCGCGCTGCATCAGCGCCGCCATGGCACCGATGGCGCCGAACATGCCGCCCATGATGTCGTTCACGCTGGTGCCGGCACGCAGCGGGTCGCCAGGACGGCCGGTCATGTAGGCGAGGCCGCCCATCATCTGCACCACCTCGTCGAGCGCCGTGCGGTGCTCGTAGGGCCCCGGCAGGAAGCCGGTGTGGTTCACGTACACCAGCCCCTCGTTCAGGCGCGAGAGCGCGGCGTAGTCCAGGCCGTACTTGGCCATGACGCCGGGCTTGAAGTTCTGCGCCACCACGTCGGCGGAGGACGCGAGGCGGATCGCCACCTCCAGGCCCGCGGGGCTGCGCAGGTCGATGGCGATGCTCTTCTTGTTGCGGTTGAACATGGGGAAGAAGCCGGCGCCCGCGCCCAGCAGGTGGCGCGTGCGGTCGCCGTCCACGGGCTCGACCTTGATGACCTCGGCGCCGAGGTCGGCCAGCACCATGCCGCAGGTCGGCCCCATGACCATGTGGGTGAACTCCACCACGCGCAGGCCCTCCAGCGGCAGGGGGGATTGCGGGGACGGGGCCGGAGAAGCAGTCAGGGAAGTCATGGACAGCGGAAATGAAGGATCGGACGGAACAAGGACAAACGGCCGGCCCGCTTCAGGCGGGCGCCGGCTCGGGCCGCACCACGAGGCCGCCCCGGGGCAGGCCGGCGCGCCAGAGTGTCCCATGCAGGGTCTCGCCCGCCAGCCACTCCTGCACGCGCCCGCGCAGGGACAGCAGGGCCGGCAGGTCCAGGCCGGTGGCGATGCCCATGCGCTCCAGCATGAAGGCGAGGTCTTCCGTGGCCACGTTGCCGCTGGCGCCGGGGGCATGCGGGCAGCCGCCGATGCCGGCCAGGCTCGCGTCGAACCGCGTGACGCCGGCCTGCCAGGCCGCGCAGGCGTTGGCCAGGCCCATGCCGCGCGTGTCGTGGAAGTGCGCGCAGGCGAGGCGGTCGCCCACCCGGGCGCGGGCCTTGCCGAAGAGCCGGGCGACCGAGACCGGATCCGCATAGCCCACGGTGTCGGCCAGGCTCACGCGGTCGGCCCCGGCGTCCAGCAGCGCCTGCAGGAGGCGCAGCACCTCGGCTTCGTCCACGTCGCCCTGCAGCGTGCAGCCGAAGGCCGTGCCCACGCCGCCCTCGATGAGGGTGCGGCTGCCGCAGGCATCGCGCGCCGCACGGATGCGCGCCACCTCGGCCACGACCTCGTCGGGGGTCTTGCGCAGGTTGGCCAGGCTGTGCGCGTGGCTGGCCGAGAGCGGCACGACCAGCAGGTGGGCGCCGCACTCCAGGGCGCGCTCGGCGCCCTTCAGGTTGGGCACCAGCACGGAGGCCACGAGCCCCGGCAGCGTCCGCGCGAACGCCAGCACCTCGGCCGTGTCCGCCAGCTGCGGCAGCAGCCGCGCCGGCACGAAGGAGCCCACCTCGATCTCCCGCTGCCCGGCAGCGTGGGCCGCCGCGATCCAGGCGATCTTGCGCTCCGTGGGGAGGATGGCGGCAATGCTCTGCAGGCCGTCGCGCGGGCCGACCTCGCGCACCTGTGCGCGCGGCGCAGGGCCGTGCGCCGTGGCGGGCGTATGGGTGGATGGGGTCATGGATGTCTCCTCGTTCCCGGCCCTTGGAGCCGTGTGCCCCATTCTAGAAATTCCCACACACTCCATGATCTCAATTTTGGAAGCCCAGAATTTCCTAAAAGGAATACCTCAACCATGCGCTCCCTCGATCTCCAGACGCTCCGGCTGTTCGTGGCCGTCTGCGAACAACGCAACATCGCGCGCGCGGCGGAGCGCGAATCCATCGTGGGCTCGGCGGTCAGCAAACGCCTGGCTCAGCTGGAGGACACCCTGGGCACCCGGCTGCTGGTGCGCAGGCGCCATGGCGTGGCCCCGACGCCCGCCGGGGAGACGCTGCTGGAGCACGCGCGCGAGATGCTCGCCACCGCAAGCCGCATCGAGCGCGACATGGCCGGCTTCGCCACGGGCGTGCGCGGCCACGTGCGCATGCTGGTCACGGCCTCGGTCATGGCCGAATCGCTGGCCGAAGACGTGGCCGCCTTCCTGCAGGAGCCCGCGCACCGCGACATCCAGGTGAGCATGGAAGAGCGCGTGAGCCCGGAGGTGGTGCGCGGCGTGCGCGAGGGCAGCGCCTCGCTCGGTATCTGCTGGGACGCGGCCGACCTGCAGGGGCTGCACACGCGCGCCTACCGCAGCGACCACCTGGCCATCGCGGCCCACCCGTCCCATCCCGTCGCGGCCCTGGAGACCGTGCGCTTCGCCGACGTGCTGGGCTACGAGTTCGTCAGCATGCCCGCCCTGAGCGCGGTGCAGGTGCTGCTGGCGCGCGCGGCCGCGCTGGAAGGCCGCAGTCTGCTGCACCGGGTGTTCGTGTCCAACTTCGACGCCGCGCTGCGCGTGGTGCGCGCCAACCTGGCCATCAGCGTGGTGCCGCGCGAAGTGGCAGAGCCGTTCGCCGCCGCCAGCGGCGTGCGCGTGGTGCCGCTGGCCGATCCCTGGGCCCGCCGGCGCTTCGCACTGTGCGCCCGGGCGGGCGACGGCCTGCCCGCCGCCTCGGCACTGCTGGCCGATTACCTGGCCCTTCGCGGGGGCGATGGGCACGCAGCGAGTGCAACAGGCCGGTAACACCTGAGTTATTTGGGCGAGGTCCCTGCCAGACATGAATTTTGAGCTATTAAACTTGTAGCAAACGGATTTCCACGCTATATTTCCCCCGGCGCCCGGGTGCCCATCCGTCGTCCCGCCGTCCGTGCCCACCGCGCCAAGGAGAACCCGCCATGAGTTCCAAGGAAAACGCCGCCATCAACCAGCTTTTCGAGAAGCTCGAATGCCGTTATGCGCTGCGCGTGCTCTGGGCCCTGCGCGACGGCCATCCGCAGACGTTCCGGCTGCTGCAGGACAGCGTCGGCGGCATCACGCCCAACACCCTCAACACGCGCATCAAGGAATTGCGCGAGGCCGGCCTGCTGGACCACGGCAGCGACGGCTACACGGTCACGCCCTCGGGCGTGGACCTGCTCAAGCGCCTGAGCGACGTGCAGGCCTTCGCCACCCGCTGGGTCGCCGCCCGCGCCGCCAGGGCCGCCGCCGCGGCGCCCGCAGCCCCCCGGAGCTGACCAGGCAGGCGGCGGGCCCTGCGGCTTTCCCCTTTCACCACCACCCAGGAGTTTCCCCCCATGGCATTCACCACCACCCCGTCCGGCCTGCAGTACGAAGACACCACCGTCGGCGAAGGCACCGAGGCCACCAGCGGCCAGCCGGTGCGCGTGCACTACACCGGCTGGCTCTACAACGATGGCCAGCAGGGCGCGAAGTTCGACTCCAGCCGCGACCGCAATGCCCCGTTCGAGTTCCACCTCGGCGCCGGCATGGTGATCAAGGGCTGGGACGAAGGCGTGCAGGGCATGAAGATCGGCGGCCAGCGCACGCTCATCATCCCCGCCGGCCTGGGCTACGGCGCGCGCGGCGCGGGCGGCGTGATCCCCCCGAACGCCACGCTGAAGTTCGACGTGGAACTGCTCGGCGTCGGCCGCTGAGCCCCCTTTTCCGAGGCCTTTCCCGCACCGGCCGCCGCGCCGGTCCGCGGCCGCCGTGCCACAGATTCCGCAGCACGGCAACCTTTCATCCGTCCACGGGTACCCACGACGCGCAGAACATCCTGCCGCAACCCGTGGAGTCTTGTCCCGTGAAAATTTCCCGTCACCTGCTGGCCCTTGCGCCCGCAGCCGCCCTCTTCCTGGCCGCCTGCGGAGGCGGTGGCAGCCCGACGCCGTCCGTCGCCACGGCGTTCACCGCGCGCACCGTGGTGTCCGACGGCAGCGTTCCATCCACGCAGACGGACCCGAACCTCAGGAACGGCTGGGGCATCGCCTTCAACCCGCAGGGCTTCGTGTGGGTGACGGCCACCGCCACCCAGAAATCCACGCTCTACGACGGCAACGGCGTGCCGCAGTCGCTGGTGGTCACGGTGCCGCCCGCGGGCAGCGTGCCGGCCAACCCGACCGGCATCGTGTTCAGCGGCGGCAGCGACTTCCAGGTCAGCAAGGGCGGCGTGACCGGCCCGAGCCGCTTCATCTTCTCCAGCGAAGACGGCAGCATCTCCGGCTGGAGCCCCGCCGCCGACCTGAACAATGCCATCGTCACCTACAGCGACGGCGCCGGCGGCGCGGTGTACAAGGGCCTGGCGATCGCCGCCAGCGGCAATGCCAACTTCCTCTACGCCACCGACTTCCGCAACCGCAAGGTGGATGTGTTCGACAGCAGCTTCCGCAAGGTCCGGCTGGCCGGCGACTTCTCCGACCCGCAACTGCCCGCCGACTACGCCCCCTACGGCATCCAGGCCATCGGCTCGCGCATCGTGGTGACCTATGCGCGCCAGGACGCCAGTGGCCGCAACGCCGTGCACGCCAGCGCCACGGGCGCGGTGAACCTGTTCAACACCGACGGCACGCTGGCCCAGCGCCTGCTGCAGCCCGGGGCCCCGCTGAACGCACCCTGGGGCGTGGCCCTGGCGCCCGCGAACTTCGGCGGTGCTTCCGGCCAGTTGCTGATCGCCAATGAAGGCGACGGCACCATCGGCGCCTTCGACATGGCCACCGGCGTGACGAAGGGCGTGCTGGCCCGGAGCGACGGCACCGTGCTGCGCGTGGACGGGGTGCGCGGCATCGCGTTCGGCAACGGGCTGAACCAGCAACCGCTCAACACGCTGTTCTACATCGCCGGGCCGAACCAGGGCGCCAACGGCGCCTACGGCCGAGTGGACCCGCAGAACTGATTTCAGCCGAACAGCGCGTCCTGCAGCCGGCGGTACTTTTCATCGCCGACCAGTTCGCGGATCTTCGGGGCCAGCGCGGCGAGTTCCTCGACGTTGCGCGCGCCCTCCACCGCCAGGTTCAGGCGAAAGCCGCGCAGGCCGGCGCCGGAGGTGAGTTCGGTGGCGACCCGGTAGGCGCCCTGGTAGCGGTCCGCCATCGCGGTGGCGGCCGGGGCGGGCCCCGCGTCCGGCTGCGCGGCGGACGTGCCCGGCCCCGTGCCGGCCGGCGCGGCCTGCGGGCGCGCCAGGGGACGCCCGTCCGGGCTCTCCAGCAGCCCCTGGTCGATCATGGCCTGCACGTCGTCCATGGTGATGCCCACGGCCGCCGTGGCGGCCAGCACCTGCCCCACGGTGCGCCGGCCGTCGAAGAGGATGAACGCGGAACGCTGGCGCGGCGTGAGGCCGCCATGGCGATCCTTGAGAGCCAACTGGCCGGCGGGGGTTTTGACGAGAAGCACGGTGGATCCGGCACGCGGCCGCGAGTGGCGAAGTGCGTTGCAGAGTCGCATGCGCCCCCGGGTTTGTGAATCCGGGTTTCTGTCCATATGGGGCGCGCCGTCAGACCGGCGGCCGGTCCGGCGCGCGGGCAGGCCGCGTCGCGAGGCTCGCCAGCCAGGCCGCGGCCAGGCCCGCGGGCACGCCGAACACCCCTGCGGAGACCGGGTCGATGCCGAACCACAGGCCGTCCGGCAGCAGCCAGGCCGGCACCACGGCCTGCACGGCCTCGGTGGGGGCGGCGAGGTAGTAGAGCGCCGTGCCCAGGCCGCAGAGCATGCCCGCCACGGCGCCCTGGCGCGTGGCGCCCCGCCAGAAGATGCCCAGCACCATGGTGGGTACGAAGGCCGATGCGGCGATGGAGAACGACGCCGACACCATGGGCAGGATCTCCGAGCGCTTGAGCGCGGCGACGAAGGCGGCGCAGAGGGCCACCGCCAGCAGCGCGAACTTGGTGAGGATCACGCGGTGCTCGGGAGATACCGGCCGGCCGCGGCTGCCGCCGTGCAGGTAGAGGTCGCGCACCAGGGCGTTGCTGATGGTGAGCAGCAGCCCGTCGGCGGTGGAGAGGGCCGCGGCCAGCCCGCCCGCGGCCACCAGCCCGGAGATCACGTAGGGCAGCCCGCCCAGCTCCGGCGTGGCCAGCATGATGAGGTCCGCGCCGAGCCGGATCTCGCCGAACTGCACGATGCCGTCGCCATTGACGTCCTGCACCGACAGCAGGGACGGATCGACCCGCGACCACTGCCCGATCCAGCCCGGGAGCGCATCGAAGCGGCTGCCCACGAGGTTCTGCATGACCTCGAACTTGACCAGCACGGCGAGGGCCGGTGCGCTCAGGTAAAGCAGCGCGATGAAGCACAGCGACCACGCGACCGAGGCGCGGGCGGCCGAAGGCGTGGGCACGGTGTAGTAGCGCGTGAGCAGGTGCGGCAGCCCGGCGGTGCCGACCATGAGGCAGAACATCAGCGCCAGGAAGTTGCGGCGCGATACCTCGTAGGCCTCGCGCTCCGCAGGCGTGCCTTCCGGGTCGCCCGCATAGGCCAGGCCGTGGGGCGGCAGGCCGCCGAGCGGGCGGGCGCGCTCCCGGGCCTCGCGCATCTCGCGCGTCCAGAGTTCGCGCGCGGCCTCGGCGTCGCGCGGCAGCAGGGCCAGTTCGCGGCTGGCGGCCACCACGAGGGCGACGTCGGCATGCGTGTCGCGCAGCCGGTGCACGCGCTCGCGCGCCGCTTCGCGCTCCTGTTCCAGGGCTGCGGGCACGTCGCGCAGCCGCTCCTGGAGCTCATGCGCGCGGCGCTCGTGCGCGGCGACCACCTCGCGCTCGGCGGGCGACTGCAGCAATTGCGACTCCAGCGCGGCGATCTTGCCGATCTGCCCGCCATAGACGGCGGCCGCGAGCGGGTTGCCCAGCTGCTTGTATGCCAGCCACGACACGGGGATCAGGAAGGCCAGCAGGATGACCACGTACTGCGCCACCTGCGTCCAGGTGATGGCGCGCATGCCGCCCAGGAAGGAACACAGCAGCACGCCGCCCAGGCCCAGCATGATGCCGATCTCGAACTGCACGCCCGTGAGCCGCGAGGCGATCAGCCCCACGCCGTAGATCTGCGCCACCACGTAGGTGAACGAGCACAGCACTGCCGCCAGCGCCGCGATCACGCGCGGCCAGCGCCCGCCGAAGCGCACCTGGAAGAATTCCGGGATCGTGTAGAGGTTCATCGCGCGCAGGTGCGGCGCGATGAGCAGCGCGACGAGGCAGAAGCCGCCCGTCCAGCCCAGCAGGTAGGCCAAGCCCCCGGCCTGCCCCGGCCCGCCCGAGAAACCCTGCAGGTAGAGCGCGCCCGACAAGCTGATGAACGAGGCCGCGCTCATCCAGTCGGCTGCCGCCGCCATGCCGTTGTAGAACGGCGGGATGCGCCGGCCCGCGACGTAGTATTCCTCCGGGTCGGTGGTGCGGCCATAGACGCCGATGGCCGCATAGACCATCACCGAGAGGAACAGGAAGATCGGCCCGATCCACTGCCGCGACAGGCCCCGGTGTTCGGCCCAGGCCATGAGGGCCAGGAAGGCCAGCACGCCCACGGTGTAGAGCGCCAGGAGGCGGTGCAGGCGCCCGTTCCCCGTGGCCTCGGAGCCGCCGGAGCGCCCGTCAGCCATGGGAGCGTGGCGCGCCGCTACCGGCCGGGTCGCCAGCCGCCGCGGCCGCCTCCCGTGCGTCCGCGCGCTCGAAGCGGTCCATCGCCACGCAATAGACCACCACGATGGCGATGAAGGCCAGCACCGCGCCCTGCGAGGCGATCCAGTAGCCCAGCGGCCAGTCGCCCACCCGCCAGGTCAGGTCCCGCACGAAGTAGCAGGCGCCGAAGGACACCGCCGCCCACGCCAGGAGCAGCGCGGCTTTGAGCCAGAGGTGGCGCGCATCGTGCAGGTCCGGGGCGAACGGCGCCGCGGCCCCGCTCCCGTCGCCATACGGGTCGGCGGCCGCGCGCTCGCGGCCGTCCGCATCCCGCGGCGCAGGGGATGGCGGCGGCGCGGGCATGGTCCGGCGCGCGCCGTCAGCCGGCGAGTTTCTGCCAGGTGGCGATCACGCTGTCGGGGTTGAGCGAGATCGACGAGATGCCCTGCCCTGCCAGCCACAGGGCGAAGTCCGGATGGTCGCTGGGGCCCTGGCCGCAGATGCCCACGTACTTGCCCTGGCGCTTGCAGGCCTCGATGGCGCGCGAGAGCAGCGCCTGCACGGCCGGGTCGCGCTCGTCGAAATCGGCGGCCAGCAGCTCCAGGCCGGAGTCGCGGTCCAGGCCCAGGGTGAGCTGGGTCAGGTCGTTGGAGCCCACCGAGAAGCCGTCGAAGAACTGCAGGAACTCGTCGGCCAGCACCGCGTTGGAAGGCACCTCGCACATCATGATGAGCTTGAGCTCGTTCTCGCCGCGCTTGAGGCCGTGCTCGCCCAGCAGCTTCGTCACGCGGTCGGCCTGGCCGAGCGTGCGCACAAAGGGTACCATCACCTGCACGTTGGTCAGGCCCATGTCGTTGCGCACGCGCTTGAGCGCTTCGCACTCCATGGCGAAGGCCTCGCCGAAGTCCTGGCTGATGTAGCGCGCCGCGCCGCGGAAGCCCAGCATCGGGTTCTCTTCCTCGGGCTCGTAGCGGCTGCCGCCGATGAGCTTGCGGTACTCGTTGGACTTGAAGTCCGACAGGCGCACGATGACGGGCTTGGGCCAGAAGGCCGCGGCGATGGTCGCCACGCCCTCGGCCACCTTGTCCACGTAGAAGGCTCGGGGGCTGGCATGGCCGCGCGCCACCGATTCCACGGCCTTCTTCAGGTCGGCATCGACGGCGGGGTAGTCCAGGATGGCCTTCGGGTGCACGCCGATGTTGTTGTTGATGATGAACTCCAGCCGCGCCAGGCCCACGCCCTCGTTGGGCAGCTGGCAGAAGTCGAAGGCCAGCTGGGGGTTGCCCACGTTCATCATGATCTTGGTGGAGATCTTCGGCATCTCGCCGCGCTGCACCTCGGTCACCTCGGTTTCCAGCAAGCCGTCGTAGATGCGGCCGGTATCGCCCTCGGCGCAACTCACCGTCACCAGCGTGCCGTCCTTGAGCAGGCTGGTGGCGTCACCGCAGCCGACCACGGCCGGAATGCCGAGTTCGCGCGCGATGATGGCCGCGTGGCAGGTGCGGCCGCCGCGGTTGGTGACGATGGCGCTGGCGCGCTTCATCACGGGCTCCCAGTTGGGGTCGGTCATGTCGGTGACGAGCACGTCGCCCGCCTGCACCTTGTCCATCTCGGCGATGTCGCTCACGAGGCGGACCGGGCCCGTGCCGATCTTCTGGCCGATGGCGCGGCCCTCGGCCAGCACCGTGCCCGTGCCCTTGAGCTTGAACTTCTGCTCGGCCTGGCCCTGCTGCTGGCTCTTCACCGTCTCGGGGCGGGCCTGCAGGATGTAGAGCTGGCCGTCGGTGCCGTCCTTGCCCCACTCGATGTCCATCGGGCGGCCGTAGTGCTTCTCGATGAGCAGGGCGTAGCGCGCCAGCTGTTCCACCTCGGCATCGGTCAGGGAGTAGCGGTTGCGCTGCTCGGTGGGCACGTCGGTGGTCTTCACGAGCTTGCCGCTGGCCTTCTTCTCCTCGGGCGAGGCGAACACCATCTGGATGAGCTTGCTGCCCAGGTTGCGGCGGATCACGGCCCGGTTGCCGGCGGCCAGCATGGGCTTGTGCACGTAGAACTCGTCGGGGTTCACGGCGCCCTGCACCACCGTCTCGCCCAGGCCGTAGCTGGAGGTGATGAACACCACCTGGTCGAAGCCGGATTCGGTGTCGATCGTGAACATCACGCCCGCGGCGCCCTTGTCGGAGCGCACCATGCGCTGCACGCCGGCCGAGAGGGCCACCACGTCGTGCGCGAAGCCCTTGTGCACGCGGTAGCTGATGGCGCGGTCGTTGTAGAGGGAGGCGAACACCTCCTTCATCTTGTGCAGCACGTCCTCGATGCCCACCACGTTCAGGAAGGTTTCCTGCTGGCCGGCGAAGGAGGCGTCGGGCAGGTCTTCCGCGGTGGCGGAGGAGCGCACGGCGAAGCAGGCCTCGGCATTGCCGCCGCACAGGGTGGCGAAGGCGTCGCGGATGGCCTTCTCGAGGTCGGCCGGGAAGGGCTGGGCCTCGACCATGGCGCGGATCTCGGCGCCGGCCGCGGCCAGGGCGCGCACGTCCTCGGTGTCGAGGGTCTTGAGGCGGTCGCTGATCTTCTGCGCCAGGCCGTCGTGGGCGAGGAACTGGCGGAAGGCGTGGGCGGTGGTCGCGAAGCCGGTGGGCACGCGCACGCCGTCGGGCAGCTGGGAGATCATCTCGCCGAGGGAGGCGTTCTTGCCACCCACCGACTCGACGTCGGTCATTCTCAGGTTCTCAAACGGAACGACCAGGGCGGTCGACTCGAACAGTGCAGACATGGGAAAGCTCCAGAAGTTGAAACCGGGTCTGCGCGCCCCACGGGGCCGCCCGCGCGCGAAGGCGGGCCGGCGGGGGCGCCATCATCACGCATGCACGGCGCGCTGTGGCTTGGCTGTTCTGGTTGTGGGCCGGGCGCGTGCATGGTGGAAATGGGAATAATGGGCGCGATTGTAGGGCGGCCGGCCGCAAGGCGCTTGTGGGACACGGCCGGCCTCCGGTCCAGCCAGCAGCCCACCCAGCGAACGATCACCGCGGAAAGCCCCGACCCATCCATGCACACGCGCACCGTATTCTTCATCTCCGACGGCACCGGCATCACCGCCGAGACCTTCGGCAACGCCATCCTGGCGCAGTTCGACATCAAGCCGCGCCACGTGCGCCTGCCCTTCATCGACACCGAGGACAAGGCCCACCAGGCCGTGCGCCGCATCAACCACACGGCCGAGCTGGAGGGCAAGAAGCCCATCGTGTTCACCACCCTGGTCAACATGAGCGTGCTGCGCATCATCCAGGAGAACTGCCAGGGCATGCTGCTGGACATGTTCGGCACCTTCATCCGCCCGCTGGAGGGCGAGCTGGGCATCAAGTCGCTGCACCGCGTGGGCCGCTTCGCGGACGTGAGCCTGAGCAAGGAATACACCGATCGCATCGAGGCCATCAACTTCAGCCTGGACCACGACGACGGCCAGAGCCACCGCGACCTGAACGGCGCGGACGTGATCCTGGTGGGCGTGTCGCGCAGCGGCAAGACCCCCACCAGCCTCTACCTGGCCATGCAGTGCGGCCTGAAGGTGGCCAACTACCCGCTCATCCCCGAGGATTTCGAGCGCAGGCAACTGCCGCCCGCGCTGGAGCCGCACCGCAAGAAGATCTTCGGCCTGACGATCCTGCCCGAGCGGCTTTCGCAAATCCGCAACGAACGCCGGCCGGGCTCGAAGTACGCCGACCTCGCCAACTGCCGCCACGAGGTGGCCGAGGCCGAGGCGATGATGCGGCGCTCGGGCATCCGGTGGCTCTCGACCACCACCAAGAGCATCGAGGAGATCGCGACGACGATCCTGCAGGAGGTGCGGCCAGAGCGGCTGGTGTATTGACCCCTGCCGTCAGTCCTGGTCCTCCACCAGCAGGCAGGTGGCCACGGCGGGGCACACCACCAGCACCGCCGCGCTGAACGTCGCGGAGGTGAGCGGCGACCAGGCGGAAGGACTCCAGCAGCGCCGCATTCATCGTGGAGCCAGGGTGGAAGGGGCACACGCGGCCGGGCTGGCGCGCGGCGGGAAATATTGCAGAATCTCCGCAGAAGAGAGGATAAGGGAGGCGCCGCCATGGCGAAAAGAAGAGGGAAGACATCCGTCCTCGAGGACCTGATGGAGCTGGTGGCATTGCTGCCCTGGTGGGTGGGCGTGCTGCTCGCCATCGTGGGCTACGTGGTGCTCTATCGCCTGGCCAACGCCCCGTTGCCGGCGGCGAGCACGCCGCAGGACATCGCGCACATGACCACCCACGGCATCTGGCGAGGGTTGGCCTACGCCGGGCAGTTCATCGTGCCACTCATCTGCGCCATGGGCGCCCTGGCTTCCGCGGTGCGCCGGCGCGAGCGGCGCCGGCTGATCGACACGGCATGCCGCAGCACGGCGGCCGACGCGCTGCACGGCATGGACTGGAAGGAATTCGAAAGGCTCGTGGGCGAAGGCTTCCGGCGGCAGGGCTACCTGGTGGCCGAAACGGGCGGCGGCGGCGCGGACGGGGGCGTCGATCTCGTGCTGGGCAAGGCTGGCGAGAAGTTTCTCGTGCAATGCAAGCAATGGAAGGCGTTCAAGGTCGGCGTCACCGTGGTGCGCGAGCTGTACGGCGTCATGGCCGCCCGCGGCGCCGCGGGTGGGTTCGTCGTGACGTCGGGCAGCTTCACGCAGGAGGCCACGGAATTCGCCAGCGGGCGCAATATCCACCTGATCGACGGCCCTGCGCTGCTGCGGCTGATACGGCAGGGGCGGCCTGCGCCGGAACCACGGGCAGAGCCTCAGCCACAGGCACGGATGCAGGCCCAGCCTGCGGAGAAGCCGGCAGGCAACGGCCCTGCGCCCGACCCCGATCCGGCCTCCGAGGCACCGCCCGCTTGCCCCGCCTGCGCGCAGCCGATGGTGCGCCGGGTCGCCCGGCGCGGGGCTTCGGCGGGGCAAGGGTTCTGGGGGTGCTCGGGTTATCCGCGCTGTCGGGGTACGCGGCCCTTGTGAACCGAATGCATGCACAGGTACTTGCTGCAGAACATGCATGAAGCGCCCGGCGGAATCCGATACATGATTGATTTGCGCAATTTTCGTTATCGCATCGCCGTGCTGCTGACGGCCGCGGTGCTGGGAATTTCCGGCTGGCTTGCATTGACGCTCGCTGGCCGCAAGCTGTGCTGCTCCAGCATCTACAAGACATTCAGCAGCCCGGACCAGCGCTTCCAGGTGGCCGTGTTCCGAATCAGCCAGCCATGGCCCGTCGCGCCGGGCTCCGCGGGCGACGCACCGGGTTTCGTGCGGCTCACGACCCGCGCGGGCGGCGTGCTGCAGGAGCTGGACGTGGAGGCCGTGCAACTGGTCGAGCAGGTTCGCTGGACGTCCCACAGCGTGGAGATCCCGCTGATCGCGGAATGGGCGCTGCCTGACGGCAAGCCTGTGCCGCCCGGTCCGGAACTGCGGTAGGCACGCGCAGGCCGGCGTGCGAACGGCCCTGCAGGGCAGCGGCTATTGCACTGCTTCCGGCGCCGTATGCCACAGCCGCCGCTGCAGTTCCGCCGCACTCGGGCCGGCCGGCACCGCAGTCCCCTCCCCCGCCGCCAGGCCCAGCCGCCGCGACCAGCGGTTGTTCAGGTTGCCCGCCATGGTGCGGAAGTGCGGGGACAGCCCGTCCATGCGCGCGAGGCTCTCCAGGTGGGCGGCGATCTTGCGGCCCATGGCGTCCCGGTCGCCCGCGCGGTCGCTGTGCGCGTAGCCGGTCATGAGGGCCAGGGTGCCGGCCAGCAGCGCCTCGGCGCAGGGCAGGCCCGGTTCGGCTTCGGAGGGATGGAGCAGCGGGTTGGCGGAGGGACGGGAGGCGTCGGACATGCAGGGGGACTCCTGGGTGCGTTGGTGTGGCTCGCTGCAGACAAGTATATGAGAATGAATATCAATCGCAAAACACCACGGCGAACCCTGCCTGCGGTCAGGGACGCAGGGAAAGGTGCCTCGCAGGAGTACCAACGAAAAAGGGAGCGGCATGGCCGCTCCCTTCTTTCCATCCGCTTCGCGGTGCGCCGTCAGGCCGGGGCCGTCGTGCGGATCAGGTGGTCGAACGCGCCCAGCGCCGCCTTCGCGCCCTCGCCGGCCGCGATGATGATCTGCTTGTAGGGCACCGTGGTGCAGTCGCCGGCCGCGAACACGCCCGGCACGCTGGTGCGGCCATGGGAGTCCACCACGATCTCGCCGAAGCGCGACAGGTCCACCGTGCCCTTGAGCCAGTCGGTGTTGGGCAGCAGGCCGATCTGCACGAAGATGCCTTCCAGGGCGAGCACATGGTGCTCGTCGTTCGTGCGGTCCTTGTAGCTCAGGCCGGTCACGCGGGTGCCGTCGCCCTTCACCTCGGTGGTCTGCGCGTTGAGGATCACGTCCACGTTCGGCAGGCTGCGCAGCTTGCGCTGCAGCACGGCGTCGGCCTTCAGCTCGCCCGCGAACTCCAGCACGGTGACATGGGCCACCACGCCGGCCAGGTCGATCGCGGCCTCCACGCCGGAGTTGCCACCGCCGATCACCGCCACGCGCTTGCCCTTGAAGAGCGGGCCGTCGCAGTGCGGGCAGTAGGTCACGCCCTTGGTGCGGTACTGCTCCTCGCCCGGCACGTTCATGTTGCGCCAGCGCGCGCCGGTGGAAATGATCACGGTGCGGGACGAGAGCGTGCCGCCGTTCTCCAGCTCGACCTCGATCAGGCCGCCTTCGGTGGCCGCGGGCCGGAGCGCACGGGCACGCTGCAGGTTCATCAGGTCCACCTCGTAGTCGCGCACGTGCTGCTCCAGCGCGGCGGCGAACTTCGGGCCGTCGGTCTTGCTGACCGAGATGTAGTTCTCGATGTCCAGCGTGTCGTTCACCTGGCCGCCGAAGCGCTCGGCTGCCACGCCGGTGCGGATGCCCTTGCGGGCGGCATAGACGGCCGCCGCGGCGCCGGCCGGGCCACCGCCGACGATCAGCACGTCGAACGCTTCCTTGGCGGACAGTTTGGCGGCTTCGCGCTTCGCGGCGCCGGTGTCGAGCTTGCCGACGATTTCCTCGATGGTCATGCGGCCGGAGCCGAACACCTGGCCGTTGAGGAAGACCATGGGCACGGCCATGATCTCGCGGTCGGTCACTTCCTGCTGGAAGGCGCCGCCCTCGATCACGGTGGTGCGGATGCGGGGGTTGAGGATGGCCATGAGCGACAGGGCCTGCACCACGTCCGGGCAGTTATGGCAGGTCAGGCTCATGTAGACCTCGAAATCGAAGTCGCCGTCGAGCGCCTGCACCTGCTCGATCACGTCCTGCTCCACCTTCGGCGGATGGCCGCCGGTCCAGAGCAGCGCCAGCACGAGCGAGGTGAATTCGTGGCCGAGCGGAAGGCCGGCGAAGCGCAGGCTCGTCTGCGTGCCGGCGCGCTGCAGCGTGAAGGACGGCTTGCGGGCGTCGGTGCCGTCGGTGCGCAGGCTGATCCTGTCGCTGCGCAGGGACTGGATGGTTTCCAGCAGCTCGCGCATCTGGGCCGAGGTGTCGCTGCCGTCCAGCGAAGCCACGATCTCGAACGACTGCGTCACGCGCTCCAGATAGGCGGAAAGTTGGGATTTGAGTTGGTCGTCGAGCATGGAGGTCCTTCAGTGGTTTCGAGTTATGCGGGGCGCCGGAGGCCGGAGAACGGGCGAAAAGCGGGCGAAAAAAAGCCGGACGGCACGGCGCGCGAGCGCCATGCGGGGGTCCGGCCGGGAAGGCGCGCGGGGCGCCTTCGGATCGCGGCAGCGATTAGATCTTGCCGACCAGGTCCAGCGAAGGCGTCAGGGTCTTGGCGCCTTCCTTCCACTTGGCGGGGCACACCTGGCCGGGGTTGGCGGCGGTGAACTGGGCGGCCTTGAGCTTGCGCAGGGTTTCCGACACGTCGCGGGCGATTTCGTTGGAGTGGATTTCCATCGTCTTGATGACGCCGTCGGGGTTGATCACGAAGGTGCCGCGCAGTGCGAGGCCTTCTTCGGGGATGTGCACGCCGAAGGCGTTGGTCAGCTGGTGCGTCGGGTCGCCGACCAGGGGGAACTTGGCCTTGCCGACGGCGTCGGAGGTTTCGTGCCACACCTTGTGCGAGAAGTGCGTGTCGGTGGTCACGATGTAGACCTCGGCACCGGCCTTCTGGAACTCGGCGTAGTTGTCGGCGGCGTCTTCGATCTCGGTCGGGCAGTTGAACGTGAAGGCGGCCGGCATGAAGATCAGCACGGACCACTTGCCCTTCAGGTTCTCTTCCGTGACGGTAATGAACTCACCCTTGCCATTGCGGTTCACGAACGCTTCGGTCTTGAAAGGCTGGACTTGGGTATTGATCAGGGACATTGCTGTTTCCTCGGTTGGTGGGTTGCTGAATGACAAGACGAAGTTTAGGGGCGTTCATCCAATCAATCCAATTAATTGATTCCATGCAATCGATTGGATAGAACTATTGAATGCAGGCCGCTCCAATGAGAACACAACTCAGTGTCACACGCAGGCAGACCGGGCGCGTGGGGGCTTCGCCTTGCCGTGGCGGGCGGGCATCACGACAATCGCGCCGACACCGCACCATTCCATTATTACGAGGAGAGCCCCATGCAAGGCGACGCCCAGGTCATTTCCCATCTGCAGGCCCAGCTCAAGAACGAGCTGACGGCCATCAATCAGTACTTTCTGCACTACCGGATGCTCAAGCACTGGGGCTTCGACCGCCTGGCGAAGAAGGAGTACGAAGAGTCCATCGGCGAGATGAAGCACGCCGACCGCATCATGGACCGCATCTTCATGCTGGACGGCCTGCCCAACCTGCAGGACCTTGGCAAGCTGCAGGTCGGCGAGGACGTGCCGGAGATCCTCGAATGCGACCTGCGCTCCGAGCGCGGCGCGCAGGCCACCATCAAGGAAGGCATCGCCCATTGCGAGACGGTGCGCGACTACGTCTCCCGTGACCTGCTGCAGGAAATCCTCGAGGACACCGAGGAACACATCGACTTCCTGGAGACGCAGCTGGGCCTGGTGGAGCAGGTGGGCGTGCAGAACTACCTGCAGTCGCAGATGGGCGAGGCGGACTGACGCCGGCAGCGCCGGCGCATCGGCCGGCGATGCAGACAGCTACGGGCCTGCGGGCCCGTTTTTTTTTGCGTGCGGCATCCGGGCAGATGCGCAGCGGTGCAAAGCCCGCGGAAAAAGTTGCATGCCCATGGTGGAAATTCGGAGAATTCCACGAACACAAATGAGAATGCGTATCAAAAATAATTAGAATCCATCGCCTTGGGAGCCGCCGCCCGCGCACCCTGTCCGGGCCTTCGCCGCAGGCGTTGACCGGCGCTCCCATCGCAAGCCAGTCCGGACAAGGCCGTCGCGCCCCGGCAGCCAGCGCACTCAGGTCTTTTTGCCGTCCCGAAGTCTGCCGCCATGCTGTCCTCCCCTGTCTCCACCCCTCCCCTGCCCCGCCGCGCCACGTGCCGGGGCGGCCCTTCCGGCGCCGCGCTGGCCCGGGCGGGCCTGTACTGCGGTGCCATGCTGCTCACGGCGGCGCCCCTGGCCGCACGCGCGCAGGCGCCGGCCGGGGACGAGCGTCCTGCGGCGCTGGGCGAAGTGCAGGTGAACGCGGAGCGCTCCGGTGAGGCGGGCACGCCCGCACGCCGCGCGCAGAGCGCATCGCGGCTGGGCCTGTCGGTGCTGGAGACGCCGCGCTCGGTGAGCGTGGTGGAGCGCGAGACGCTGGACCAGCAGGGCGCCACCACCGAGCGCGAGGTGCTGCGCAACGCCTCCGGCGTGGCCTCGCGCAGCGAGTACTACGGCTCCTATTCGCAGTTCTCGGTGCGCGGCCTGTGGGCCAACAACACCTACAACTACCTGCGGGACGGCGCCAAGTTCATGCACCTGATCGACCCGCCGCTGTTCAACATCGACCGGGTGGAAGTGATCAAGGGGCCCGCGGCGCTGGAGTACGGCCAGGTGGCGCCGGGCGGGCTGATCCAGTACGTGAGCAAGCAGCCGCAGGCCGAGGCGCTGCGCTCCGTCCGCCTGGGCGCCGGCAGCTACGGCTGGCGCTCCGGGGAGTTCGATTTGACCGGGCCGATCGATTCCGAAGGCACGCTGCTGTACCGCCTGACCGGCGGGGCCAGTCGCGGCGGCAGCGCGGTGGACGGCATCACCCCGGAAAAGCGCGGCCTGGGCGGGGCGCTGGAGTGGCGCATCTCGCCGCAGACGCGCTGGCGGGTGCAGGCCGAAACCTACCGCCTGGAAACCACTTCATACCCCGGGCTGCCGGTGCCCGTGCCATCCGACCCGCGCAGCGCCGATGCAGTGGACGAAAGCCGCTTCTACGGCGAGCCCTGGCTCACCACCCAGGGCCGCATGCGCTTTTATGCGAGCGAACTGACGCACCGCTTCACCGATGCGCTGGATGCGCGCCTGTACGTGTCGCGCAACGAGACGGAGCGCGACGTGCTGCTGCCGATGCTGTCGGGTGTGTCCGCCGGCCGGGTGGCGCGCGGCTACTGGCTGGCGCCGGGGCAAAGCTATACCTCGGACACGGTGCTGGCCGAGTTGCGCGGCCGCTGGCGCACCGGCGCGGTGGAGCACCGCGTGCTGGCGGGCGTGGACTGGCGCGCGATGGAGAGCCGCTACGGTGCGAGCGGCACGGGCACCCTGCCCACCGTCGATCTGTCGCGCCCGGTGACGGGCATCGCCCCGCCCGCCGCGTCCACCGGCGCGCCCGCGGTTGCCAGCGATACGCGCAACCCGGGCATCTACGTGCAGGACCGCATGGCCTGGGGACCCTGGGCGCTCACCGCCGGCCTGCGCCACGACCGGCTGAAGGACCGCTACGTCAAGCCTCAGCTGGACGCGAGCAAGACCCAGCCCTCGCTGGCGCTGAGCTGGGAGGCCACGCCGGAGAGCATGCTCTACGTGAGCCATGCGCGCTCTTTCCAGGCCAACGTGGGCACCCTGCTCGCGGGGAACGTGGCGGCACCGCCATCCGAAGGCAAGCAGATCGAGGTGGGCGTGAAGCAGGAATGGCTGTCCCGCCGCCTGCTGACCACGGCATCGCTGTTCGAACTGGAACTCACCAACAGTCCCGCCAGCGATCCCGCCAACCCTGGCTATTCCGTGCTCACGGGCCGCCAGCGCATCCGCGGCCTGGAGCTGGAGGCCAAGGGCCGCATCGCGCCGGGCTGGACGGTCTCCGCCCAGGCCACCTTCATGGACCCGAAGGTGCTGGCCGACACGGTGGCCGGCGCCAACGTGGGCAACCGCGTGGCGCTGGCGACGAAGCGCACGGCATCGCTCTGGACGCAGTACCGCATCGCCGCGGTGCCCGGCCTGTGGGTGGGCGGCGGCCTCACGCACCAGGGCGACAAGTTCCTGGCCAACGACAACCGGCGCCGCCTGCCGGGCTACACGGTGGCCGATCTGGCCGTGGGCTACGAAATGGCCGGCGGCCTGCGGCTGCAGGCCAACCTGAAGAACGCCGCGGACAAGCGCTACTACCTCGACGGCACCAGCAATGCCGCGGGCTTCACCTCGGTCACGCCGGGCGAGGCGCGCGCGCTGCAGGTCACGCTCGATTACGCCTTCTGACCGCCCGGAAGCCGCTGCCATGAAACCCACCCGTCCTTTCTGGAAGTACCGCCTGGCCATCGCTTCGCGCGCGCTGGCTGCCACGGCCGGCGGCTATGCGCTCGCGGCCGCCGCCACGGCGGCCGGCGCGCTCGCCCTCGCGCTGGCGATGCCGCGCGTGGAGGCGGTGCTGGCCGCGACGATGTTCTCGTGGCTGGTGTATGCCGGCGCGGTGGCCTGGGCGTTCTACGCGCGCACCGCATGGTCCGCATGGGCCGGGGTGGCCGTGCCCGCGCTGCTGCTGGGCGCCTGCGTGGCCGCTCCGCGCCTGTGGGGAGGCGCGGCATGACGGCTGCAGCGAACGACACCGCGCGCACCGCCGTGGCGCCCGCGCGCGAGGGCTTCCGGCAGGCGATGTCCTGGGTCCACACCTGGGCGGGCCTGGTGCTGGGATGGCTGCTCTTCGCCATCTTCGCCACCGGCACGCTGAGCTTTTTCAAGAGCGAATTCAATCTCTGGATGCGCCCGGAAATGCACGGGCTGGCGGCCACGAGCCCCGACGTGGCGGACCGGGCGCAGGCGGCGCTGCACCGCCATGCGCCGGGCGTGACGCAATGGATCATGCGCCTGCCGGACGAGCGCCTGCCCGCCGTGACGGTGCTCTGGCGCGACAGTGCCAACGGCCGCTTCCAGACCCTGCTCATGGACCCGGCCACGGGCCAATCCATCGGCACGCGCGAGACCATGGGCGGTGAATTCTTCTACCGCTTCCACTTCGAACTGCGTACGGCGCACCAGAGCCGCTGGGCGCTGCAGGGGCGCTGGATCGTGGGGGTGGCGACGCTGCTGATGTTCATCGCGCTGCTCACGGGCGTGGTCACGCACCGGCGCATCTTCAAGGATTTCTTCACCTTCCGGCCCACCAAGGGCGGCCAGCGCGCCTGGCTGGACGCGCACAACGTCTCCGGCGTGCTGGCGCTGCCGTTCTACCTCGTCATCACCTTCAGCGGGCTGATGATCTTCCACACGCTCTACATGCCCGCCGGCATCGCGGCCGCCTACGCGACGCCCAAGGGCACCGATTCGCAGGCCTATTTCGCGGAGATGCAGGGCGACGAGCCGGGCGCACGCAACGCGCGGCGGGCCCGCGGGGCGGCAGAAGCGGCCGCACCCCTGCCGGCGCTGGACCTGGCCACGATGGTGGCGGGGGCGCACCGCACCTGGGGCGATGCCCGCATCGGCAACATTTCGGCGCGCCGCGACGCGGACGGCACGGTGGTGGAGGTCACGCGGCACGATGGCGACCGGCTGCAGTACGGGCCCGCGCGGCTGCGCTTCGACGGTGCCACGGCGCGGCAGCTCGCGCTGATCGATCCGCAGACACCCGCGATCAAGACCTACCGCGTGCTCTACGGGCTGCACCTCGCCCGCTTCGCGGGACCGGGCATGCGCTGGGCGCTGTTCGGCTTCGGCGTGCTGGGCAGCCTGATGATCGCTTCCGGGCTGGTGCTCTGGTCGGTGAAGCGGCGCGCGCAGGCGCAGCGCAAGCCGGGCGATGCCGGCCTGCCCTTCGGCGAGCGACTGGTGGCCAGCCTGAACGTGGGCCTGATGGGGGGGCTGCCCCTGGCGGTCGCCGCGTTCCTCGCGGCCAACCGGCTGCTGCCCCTGTCCACGCCCGGGCGCGCCGACGCGGAACTCGCCTGGTTCTTCGGCACGTGGGGCGCGAGCCTGGCCGTGGGCCTGCTGCGGCCCGACCGGCGCGGCTGGGCGCTGCTGCTGGGCGCCGCGGGCGCGCTGTTCGCGGCGCTGCCGGTGATCAACGCGGCCACCACCTCGGCGCATTTGGGCATCACGCTGCCCGCGGGCGAATGGGCCTGGGCCGGCATGGACCTGTCGTTCCTGGCCGCCGGGCTGGTGTTCGGCGCCCTGGCCCGCCATCTGCTGCGGCGCCGCGCGACCGCCGCGCCGAAGGCGGCGCGCGCCGCCGCGCAGCCGGGGGCAGCGTCCGGCACTACGCCCGCGCAGGGAGCCTGACCGCCATGCTCGAACTGCTGCTGTGTTTCGCCGGCTGGGCCGGCATCGCGCTGGGCATGGACCGGCACCACGAGGACGCCTGGGGGCGCGAAGGCGCCCCGGCGCGGCTGCGTGCCCTGCGCCGTGGCGGATGGGCCGTGCTGGGCCTGTCGCTGGTTCTGGCCGTGGCATGGCCGCGCATGGCCAGCGTGCCGCTGTCGGTCACCTGGTGGGCCGTGGCGCTGTCCGTGTCGGCGCTGGGCGCCACTGCAGCGGCCACCTGGTGGCCGCGGCGCCTGCCCAGGCTCTGGGCCGCGGCCCTGGCGCTGGCGGTGCTGTGGGCGGCACTGACGGCCGCCCTGGGGCCGCACGCCACGGGCTGACCGGCACCGGCCGCCACGGTCCGGCCGCAGTCCCCCGCCTCGCCGCCAGTCCCCGCAGCCGGGGGCGCCTCCGGCGCGCCGCCGCATTTTTTTATCGACCCTTCCACCTTTCAAGGAGCCAACCGATGCCATCGTCCTTCCGCCCCTGGGCCACCGCCCTCTTCGCCGCCTGCGCCGCTGCCGGTGCCCAGGCCCACCAGGTGTGGCTCGAAGCCGGCAACGGCCAGGCACGGCTGCAGTTCGGCGAATATGCCGACAACCTGCTCGAGAAATCGCCGGGCGCGCTGGACAAGTTCCAGGGCATTCCGGTGCTGCAGGCCCATGCGCCGGGTGCGGCGTCGGCCACGCCCGTGGAAGGCCGGCGCACCGCCACGGCCTTCGCCTATGCGTTGCCCGGCGCCGCCGAGACGCTGTTCGCGGAAGCCCCCTATCCAGTGATCGACCGCAGCAAGGGGGGCAAGCCCGCGCTGCTCTGGCGCCCCGCCGCGCGCTGGGTCGCGGACCTGTCCCGCCCCGTCGCGGCCACGGCGCCGCTGGACGTGGTGCCCACGGGCCGCGCGGGCGAACTGCGCGTGGTGTTCAACGGCCAGCCGCTGCCCAAGGCCCAGGTGACGCTGGCCGCGCCCTCGGGATGGGCCCGCGAGGCCGTGACCGGCGCGGACGGCACGGTGCGGTTCGCCCTGCCGTGGAAGGGCCAGTATGTGGCCGAGGTGAAGCACTCCGACCCGGCCGCCGGCGAGCGCAACGGCGAGAAGTACGGCGAGACGTCCTACCTCACCACGCTCACCTTCGCCCAGGCCGAGGGCATGGAATCGCCCGCCCTGCCGGCCGCCCCGGCGCGCTGACCCCTGCGGCGCCGCGCGCCACGCCGCCCGGCGCGGTGCGCCTCCCCGTTTTTCCGCCATTCCTCCCGCACGCCGCACCGGTGGCGCGGGCGACCCATTTATTGCCTGCCATGACGCAATCCCTCGACCTTCTCCCTTCCGCCCACCGGCGCGCTTCCCGCCCCGGCGCCACTCCGCGCGCGCTCGTCCGGTCCCTGTCGGCGGCCGCCGCCACACTCTGCACCCTGGGCGCCGCCACCGCCGCGCATGCACAGCAGGCCGCCACCGGCAGCGCTCCGGCCACGGAAGCCACGCTCGCCCCGGTGACGGTGAGCGCCGATGGCCAGCAGGAAAACCCCGTGGGGCCCGTCGCCGGCTTCGCAGCCCGCCGCGCCCTTTCGGCCACCAAGACCGATACCCCGCTGATCGAGACACCGCAGGCCATCAGCGTCGTCACGCGCGACCAGATGGAGGCGCAGGGCGCGCAAACGCTGCGCCAGACCACGGCCTACACCGCCGGCATGGTGTCCAACTACTTCGACAGCCGGGTGGACAGCTTCAAGGCCCGCGGCGGCGACGTGACGCAGTACCTGGACGGCCTGCTGCGCACCTACGGCACCTACAACAACATCAAGGCCGATCCCTACCTGCTCGAACGCGTGGAATTCCTGCGCGGGCCGTCGTCCGTGCTGTACGGCCAGGGCAGCGTGGGCGGCGTGCTCAACCTCACGAGCAAGCGCCCCCAGGCCGAGCCGCTGCGCGAGGTGCAGGTGCAGCTGGGCAACTACGCCCGCAAGCAGATCGCGGCCGACCTGACCGGCCCGCTCACCCAGGATGGGCAATGGCTCTACCGCCTGGTGGCGGTGGGCCGCGACAGCGATTCCCAGGTGGATCACGTGGGTGACGACCGCCAGGTGTTCGCACCCACGCTCACCTGGAAACCCAGCGCCGCCACGTCGCTGACGCTGCAGTTCACGCACCAGAAGGACAAGAGCGGCTCGCTGATCGGCTTCTTCCCGTGGCAGGGCACGCAACTGCCCAGCCCGTACGGCCAGATCCCGACCTCGGCCTTCATCAGCGAGCCCGGCTGGGACGCCTACGACAGCGAGAACAATTCCTGGGGCTACCTCTTCAGCCACCAGCTGAACGGCGCCTGGACGCTGCGGCAGAACCTGCGCCGCACGGTGAGCGACGTCGATTACCGCAGCATGTACACCAGCTTCACCGCCAACCGCGCCACGGGCCGGCCGGCACGCCCGGTGTTCGAGGCGGACAACCGCACGCTGCTGCGCGATGCCTCCTGGCAGCGCAACGCCAGCCGCCTGCTGATGGTCGATACGCAGCTCGAAGGCAAGCTGCGTGCCGGCGCCACCGAACACACGCTGCTGTTCGGCATGGACGCGCAGCGCAACGCCACCAGCCAGTCCTCGTGGTTCAAGACCGTGAGCGGCATCGATGTCTATGCACCGGTGTACGGCAACTTCACGCCGCCGTCCGAATCCGACCTGGCACGCCAGCCCGGCGTGCGCCAGAAGCAGATGGGCTTCTACGCGCAGGACCAGATCCGCTGGAACCGCTGGACGGCCACGCTCGGCCTTCGCCACGACCGGGCCAAGACCGACACCGAGGGCCGCCCCGCGGCAGCCGTGGACGACAGCGCCTGGACCAAGCGCCTGGGCGCGACCTACCAGATGGACGGCGGCTGGGCGCCCTACCTGAGCTATTCGGAGTCGTTCCAGCCCCTGGGCGGCGTGGACTTCTACGGCACGCCGTTCAAGCCCCAGCGCGGCCAGCAGTGGGAAGCCGGCGTGAAATGGCAGCCCGAGGGCCGGGGCATCTCGGCGTATGCGGCCATCTACCAGGTGCGCGAGAAGAACCGCAAGACCACCGATCCCGCCAACCCGCGCAACAACCTGCAGATCGGCGAAACCAAGGCCCGCGGCCTGGAGGCCGAACTCACGGCCAGCATCGCGCGCAGCTGGGACGCCACGCTGGCCTACGCCTACACCGACGCCGAGATCTCGCGCAGCAACGCGGGCGACCAGGGGCAGCCGGTGGCCGGCGTGCCGAAGCACACGGCCTCCGCCTGGCTGTCGCACCGCTTCGGCACGGGCGGCCGCGGGCAGTGGACGGTGGGCGGCGGGCTGCGCTACACGGGCTCGCAGTGGACCGGCACGACCGCCATCACCACGCCGTCCTCCACCATCGCCGATGCCATGGTGTCGTACGACGCCGGCGACTGGCGGCTGGCCTTCAACGTGGTGAACCTGACGGACAAGGTGCAGGTCACGCAGTGCCTGGCGCGCGGCGACTGCTTCTACGGCCAGCGGCGCACCTACATGCTGACCTCGACCTACCGCTTCTGACGGAACTTCCCCCGGGGCGCGCGCCCCGCGGGGGCCTTACTCGGGCAACAGCCAGTTGCCCAGTTCCTCGGCCTGCTCCATGCACTGCTCCTGCAGCACGGCGCCATAGGGCCAGCCGCCCACGAACAGCAGCGGCGGTATCTCGGCGCAGGGGACACGCCCTTCCCCCTCGCGCCAGCCTTCGACGAAGGCTTCGTTCAACGCCCGGATGTCGGTCCGGGCCTTCACGGACACGTCGAACACGTGGTGCCGGAAGGCGGCCCAGGCCTTGTCTTCCGGCCCCGGCCGCGTGGGCGGCGGCCGCGCGGACGGGCTCCCGGGCACCTCGCTGTTCCACTCTCCAGGCCGCCAGCTGGCGCCTCCCGGGGACGTGCCCGATGGCCGGGGGAATGGCATGCCCTCGCTCTCGTACCAGGCAGATTCGTCGTCGGTCTCGCAGACGCTGTCCAGAATGCGGCCGACCCGTACGCCGAAGGCCGCGGTGGCGGCGTCGAAGGCCAGCACGCGCAGGGCGTCGCCCGGCGAATTGGCCATGACGCAGATATCGAAGATCCGGGACTCGCCCCCGCGCAGCACCTCCACCATGTCGCTCATCACGCGCACCAGCAGCCGGCCGCCGGAGCGGATGGTGACGGACACCTGCTCGTCCGACCGCTCCTCCAGGTGCGCAGCCAGCGATTCCGCCCATTTGCGCGACGCGTCGTCGGTGAAATCGTTTTCGGGCAGGGAACGGCCGTCTTCCTTCCAGCGGATGTATTCCAGGGCCGCCTGCACCGGCGTGTTCTGCGGGCCGGAAGGGTCGCAGAGGAACATGGTCGAGATGAGGGGGTAGTAGTAGCCGTCGCGCACCTGCACGAGGGCATCCAGCACGCGCGCATCGCGCCAGTCGATGGACAGCGACAGCGTGCGCGCCGCCTCGTCGAGCATCGCTTCCGGGTCGCGCAGGCAGTCGTCGAAGAAGCGCCCGCAGGAGTAGTCGAGCCGGATGCGGCCGCGCAGGGCCATGGCGGCGCGGTGCACGGTACGGATCAGCGGCACGGCGAGCCCGTTGCCATCCGGCGGCGTGCGGTCGCCATCCCCCCCACCGGCCGGAGCCTGGCCAGCGGCCATCCCCGGGCCGTCCAGGACACCCTGGCCGTGCGCCTCCGGGGCCTCGCGGCCATCGAAGACATGCACGTCCAGGAATGCACCCAGGCGCCGCGCACGCTGCATGAGGTGGTATGCCGACGCGAGGCCCAGGGCCCCGCCGCCGACGATGGCCACGTGCAGCACATCGTCTGCGTCGCCGTGGTTTGACATGTTCTCCCGCCTGAATTCTGAGTGACAGTGGCCCACTGTGCATGACCGGCAACCGGTCTTCAAGGTATCGTCAGGTTCCACCCCTGCAAATCCGCAGGATGGAACGCCTCTTGCAAACAACGCCGCCGCGGCCCGCCCTGCCGGAGGCCCCACCATGCGACAAAGCCCCCGGGATGGGTGTCCGCGGGGGCTGTCCGGGGCATCGCTGCCCCGGGATCGATGGCCGGTCCGGTCACACGTTGGTAATGGATACCGCGCGCGTGTTCAGGTGCGCCTCGATCGCCTCCGGGCCTCCCTCGGAACCGTAGCCGGAGTCCTTCAGCCCGCCGAACGGCAGTTCGGCGGACGGGGACGCGGGCTGGTTGATCCACAGCATACCCACTTCGAGCCGCTGCGACAGCAGGTGGGCGTGCTTGAGGGAGCGCGTGAAGGCGTAGCCGGCCAGCCCGTAGGGCAGTCGGTTCGCCTCGGCGATGGCGTCCTCGATCTTCTCGAAGCCGCGCACCGCGGCCACCGGGCCGAAAGGCTCCTCGTTGAAGATGCGCGCGGACACGGGCACGTCGTCCAGCACCGTGGGCTGGAAGAAGTTGCCGTCGCCACCGATGCGCTCTCCGCCGGCCGCCACCTGGGCGCCGTGCTGCACGGCATCCTGCATCAGTTCGGCCATGGCCGCGATGCGGCGCGGGTTGGCCAGCGGGCCCATCTGGGTGCCGTCGGCCAGGCCGTCGCCCACCTTCAGGCCCTGGGCGTGGCGCGCCAGGGCTGCCACGAAGTCCTTGCGGATGCTCTCGTGCACCAGGAAACGGGTGGGCGAGATGCAGACCTGGCCGGCATTGCGGAACTTCGCGCCGCCGGCGGCCTTGATGGCCAGTTCCACGTCGGCGTCGTCCGCGACGATCACCGGGGCATGGCCGCCCAGTTCCATGGTCACGCGCTTCATGTGCTGGCCGGCCAGCGCCGCCAGCTGCTTGCCCACGGGGGTCGAGCCGGTGAAGGTGACCTTGCGGATGACCGGATGCGGGATGAGGTAGCTGGAAATCTCGCCGGGGTTGCCATAGACCAGGCCCACGGTGCCGGCCGGCACGCCGGCATCGGCGAAGGCCCGGATGAGTTCGGCGGGGCTGGCGGGCGTTTCCTCGGGGGCCTTCACGAGGATGGAGCAGCCGGACGCCAGGGCGGCGGCCAGCTTGCGCACCACCTGGTTGATCGGGAAGTTCCAGGGCGTGAACGCGGCCACGGGGCCGACGGGGTCCTTCAGGACGAGCTGGCGCACGGCGAGGCTGCCGCGGGCCGGCACGATGCGGCCGTAGATGCGCTGGCCCTCATCGGCGAACCACTCGATGATGTCGGCGGCGGCCATGGCCTCGATCTTCGCCTCGGCCAGCGGCTTGCCCTGCTCCTGGGTGAGGATGCGGGCGATGGATTCGGCGCGCTCGCGCATCAGGGCCGCCGCGCGGCGCATGGTGCGTGCGCGCTCCACGGCGGGGATGTCGCGCCAGACCTCGAAGCCTTTCTGGGCCGCCTCCAGGGCACGGTCCAGGTCGGCACGGCCGGCATGGGCCACGCGGCCGATTTCCTTGCCCGTGGCCGGGTTGTGCACGGCGATGGTCTTGCCATCGGCGGCATCCTGCCATTCACCGGCAATGAAAAGGCGTGTGCTCGGATACGTCATGCGTGTGCTCCTGCGATAGCTGATAGGGACATGGAAATGGGGGGCGGGCCGGTCGTGCCGCGGACATGGCGGGCGGCGACCCGTATCCTAGCCGCGACCTATGACACGGCCCGGCAACAAAAAGAAGCACTATAGGCCGGTTGGCGCCCCAGCGCCGGCACGGGCCCGCTTTGCTACGCCGGGTTACCCAACTTGCGGGAATTTTCAACCGTTGCGTGCAACCGGCCGGTCTGCTTCCCGCATTTTCGCTCCATCGTCTCCCCAGCCGCCGCCCAGCGCGCGGATCAGGCCCACCGTGGCCGTGTACTGCGCGGTGCGCACCTGCAGGGCCTGGCGGCGGTTGCGCAGTTCGCTGCGGCGGGCATCGAGCAGTTCCAGCTGGCTCACCATGCCGTTGCGGTAGCGCGAATCCGACAGCTGCGTGGCGCGGACCGCCGACTGCACGGCGCGGCCCTGGGCATCGGCCTGGCCGGCCAGCAGGCGCAGCGCGCTGAGCTGGTCCTCGACCTCGCGGAAGGCCGTGAGCACCTGGCCGCGGTGGGCAGCCAGCGCGCCCTCCAGCCGGGCGCGGGCGCCGTCCTCCTGCGCCTGGCGCTGGCCCCCATCGAAGAGCGGCAGCGACAGCAGTGCACCGATGCCCCAGGAGCGGGCCGACCACTTGAAGAGGTCGCCCAGTTCCGGCGATGCATAGCCGCCGTTGCCCGTGAGCGTGACGGCCGGGAACCACGCCGCCTGGGCCACGCCCACGCGGGCCTGCGCCGCCAGCACGGCCGCCTGCGCCGCCGAGACATCCGGACGGCGCGCCAGCACCGTGCCCGGCACGCCGGCGGGAATGACGGGCAGCGCCGCCTCGCCGGCCGCAGGGGGCACGGTGAAGCCGGTGGCCACCTCGCCGACCAGCAGGGCCAGCGCATGGGTCAGCACGGCCTGCTGGCGCTCCAGCGCGAGGGCATCGGACTCGGTGGCGGCCACCTCGGCCTGCACGCGCGCCACGTCCAGCTCGGCCACATCGCCGGCCTGGTAGCGGCGCTCGGTCAGGCGCAGGGTGCCCTGGTAGGCGGCCAGGCCCTCCTGCACCAGGGCCTGCTCGGCCTGCACCGAACGCAGTTGCAGATAGGCCTGGGCGGTATCCGCCTGCGCCATCAGGCGCGCGCTCTGCAGCAGCGCCTCGCGCGAGCGGGCGTCGAGCCGCGCGGCATCGCTGGCCTGCGACAGGCGGCCGAACAGGTCCAGTTCATAGGACACGTTCAGTCCCGCCGTGGCCAGCGTGGCGGGCACCGGGCCGCCCGTGGCCGTGTTGGCGCCGGCCTGCCGCGCCACGCCGGCCGAGGCGCCCAGTTGCGGCGCGCGATTGGCATCGGCGGAGCGCAGCAGCGCCCGCGCTTCGGCCAGCCGGGCGGCGGCCTCCTGCACGCTGGTGTTGCCGCTGCCGGCGCGCTGCACCAGGTCGTCCAGCACCGGATCGCGGAAGCCCAGCCACCACGCGCCACGGGGCTGCGCCTCGGCGGGCGGCGCCGTGGTCCACGATGCCGCGCCGGCGGCTTCGCTGAAGGCGGCAGGCACGGCCACGCCGGCATGCTCCGGCACCGCCGGAGTGCTCATGCAGCCGGCCAGCACCAGGGCAGCGGCCAGCGGCACCAGCCGCGAGAGGGAATCAAAAGGAGAAAACATCGTCATGGCAAAGCTCCGTCTCATTCGTGCAGGCCGCGCGGCGCGGCGATCACGGGGTGGGCCGAAGCCCCATGGCCCGGCGCGCCCTGGCCGGCGTCGGTGATCGGCGCCACGTGGCTGCCATGCTGCTGCAGCGGCCGGTTGCCGGCCAGGCGGCGCAGGGCCACGTAGAAGACCGGCGTGAGGAACAGGCCGAAGGCCGTGACGCCGATCATCCCGGCGAACACCGCCACGCCCATGGCGCTGCGCATCTCCGAACCGGCGCCGGTGGACAGCACCAGGGGCAGCACGCCCATCACGAAGGCCAGGGAGGTCATCAGGATGGGGCGCAGCCGCAGGCGGCTGGCCTCGATGGCGGCCTGCACGGGCGTGCGGCCGGCGAATTCCAGCTCCCGCGCGAACTCCACGATCAGGATCGCGTTCTTGGCCGACAGCCCCACCAGCACGATCAGCCCGATCTGGGTGAACACGTTGTTGTCGCCGCGGGTGAGCCACACGCCGGCCATGGCGGCCATAAGCCCCATGGGCACGATCAGGATGATGGCGATGGGCAGCGTCAGGCTTTCGTACTGCGCGGCCAGCACCAGGAACACCAGCAGGATGGCCAGCGGGAACACCAGCACGGCGGAATTGCCGGCCAGGATCTCCTGGTAGGTGAGCTCCGTCCATTCGAAGCTGATGCCCGGGGGCAGCGTCTCGGCGGCGATGCGCTCGACGGCGGCCTGCGCCTGGCCCGACGAAAAGCCGGGCGCGGGCCCGCCGTTCACGTCGGCCGAGAGGAAGCCGTTGTAGCGCATGGCGCGCTCGGGGCCGAAGCTGTTCTCGATCTTCATCAGCGCCGACAGCGGCACCATCTCGCCGGTGGCGGAGCGCACCTTGAGCAGGCCCACGTCCTCCGCCCGCGCCCGGTAGGGCGCATCGGCCTGCACGCGCACGCTGTAGGTGCGGCCGAACTGGTTGAAGTCGTTGGCATACAGGCTGCCCAGGTAGATCTGCAGCGTCTCGAAGATGTCGGTCACCGGCACGCCGAGCTGGCGCGCCTTGGTGCGGTCGATGTCGGCGTACAGCTGCGGCACGTTGACCTGCCAGCTGGTGAACAGCCCCGCCAGCTCCGGCGTCTGGTAGGCCTTGGCCATGAAGGCCTTCACGGCCGCGTCCATGGCGCCATAGCCCAGCGAGGCGCGGTCCTCGATCTGCAGCTTGAAGCCGCCCGTCGTGCCCAGCCCGGCCACCGGCGGCGGCGGGAACATGGCGATGAACGCGTCCTGGATGCTGCCGAAGGCCTGGTTGAGCTGGCCCGCGACGGCACCGCCGCTCTGGTCGGCCCGCCGGCGCTCGGCGAAGGGCTTGAGCGTGACGAACACGATGCCCGCGTTGGAGCTGTTGGTGAAGCCGTTGATCGACAGGCCCGGGAAGGCGATGGCGTCTTCCACGTTGGGGTTCTTCTTCACGATCTCGCCCATGCGGCGGATGACGTCTTCCGTGCGGTCCAGCGTGGCGCCGTCGGGCAGTTGCGCGAAGCCCACCAGGTACTGCTTGTCCTGCGCGGGCACGAAGCCGCCCGGCACCGCCTTGAAGAGGCCCCACGTGGCGCCGACCAGCACCAGGTAGATGGCCAGCATCAGCGCCTTGCGGCCGATCACGCGGCGCACGCCGCCGCTGTAGGCCTCGGAGCCGCGGTGGAACACGCGGTTGAAGCGCCGGAAGAAGCCGCCCAGCACGCGGTCCATGCCGCGGGTGAGTGCATCCTTGGGCTCGTGGTGGCCCTTCAGGAGCAGTGCGCTGAGCGCGGGCGACAGCGTGAGCGAGTTGATCGCCGAGATCACGGTGGAGATGGCGATGGTCACCGCGAACTGGCGGTAGAACTGCCCCGTGAGCCCGCTGATGAAGGCCAGCGGCACGAACACGGCCACCAGCACCAGCGCGATGGCGATGATGGGCCCGCTCACCTCGCGCATGGCGCGGTAGGTGGCCTCGCGCGGCGAAAGGCCCGCCTCGATGTTGCGCTCGACGTTCTCCACCACCACGATGGCGTCGTCCACCACGATGCCGATGGCCAGCACCAGCCCGAAGAGCGACAGCGCGTTGATCGAGAAGCCCAGCAGGTGCAGCACCGCGAACGTGCCCACCACCGACACCGGCACGGCCAGCAGCGGGATGATGGAAGCGCGCCAGGTCTGCAGGAAGAGGATCACCACGATCACCACCAGCGCGATGGCCTCCAGCAAGGTCTGGATGACCGAGTGGATGGAGGCGCGCACGAACTGCGTGGGGTCGTAGGCGATGCGGAACTCCACGCCCTCGGGCATGTGCTTCTGCAGTTCGGCCATGGTGGCGCGCACGTTGGCCGAGATGTCGAGCGCGTTGGAGCCGGGCGCCTGGAACACGCCCATGCCCACGGCCGGGTCGTTGTTGAGCAGCGATCGCAGCGAGTAGTCGGCCGCGCCCAGCTCCAGCCGGGCCACGTCGCGCAGGCGCGTCACGGCCCCGTCGGCACCGGTCTTGACGATGATGTCGCCGAATTCCTCCACCGTGGCCAGGCGGCCCCGGGCATTGATCGACAGCTGCATGTCCACGCCCGGCAGGCCGGGCGACTGGCCCACCACGCCCGCGGCGGCCTGTACGTTCTGCCCGCGGATGGCGGCCACCACGTCGCCCGCGGAAAGGCCGCGCTGCGCGACCTTCTGCGGGTCCAGCCAGGCGCGCATGGAGTAGTCGCCGCCACCGAAGATCTGCACCTGCCCGACACCGGGGATGCGGGCGAGCCGGTCCTTCACGTTGAGCACGGCGTAGTTGCGCAGGTAGTCGATGTCGTAGCGGCCGTTGGGCGAGACCATGTGCACGACCATGGTCAGGTCCGGCGCGCTCTTGACCGTGGTGACGCCCAGGCGGCGCACTTCCTCGGGCAGGCGCGGCTCGGCCTGGGAGACGCGGTTCTGCACCAGCTGCTGCGCCTTGTCCGGGTCGGTGCCCAGCGCGAAGGTCACGGTGAGCGTCATCACGCCGTCGGTCGTGGCCTGGCTGCCCATGTAGAGCATGCCTTCCACGCCGTTGATGGATTCCTCCAGCGGCGTGGCCACGGTCTCGGCGATCACCTTGGGGTTGGCGCCGGGGTAGGTGGCGCGCACCACGACGGAGGGCGGTGCCACCTCGGGGTATTCCGAGATCGGCAGCGCCCGCAGGGCGATCAGCCCCGCCAGGAAGATGAGCACCGACAGCACCCCGGCGAAGATGGGGCGGTCGATGAAGAAACGGGAGAGGTTCATGGTGTCGTTCTCTGCTCTCTGAAGCCCGGCGCTCAGGCCGCGGGCTGCCGGCCAGCGGCACGCGCCTGCGCGCCCTCGCCGCCCACTTCGGACTTGGCGGCCATGGGCACCTCCTGCGGGGCGACCACGGCGCCGGGGCGCACGCGCTGCAGGCCGTTGACGACGATGCGCTCGCCCGCCTTCAGGCCCGCGGTGACGACGCGCAGGCCATCGACCGGCGCGCCCAGCTGCACCTCGCGGTATTCGGCCTTGTTGCCCTCGCCCACCACCATCACGAACTTCTTGCTCTGGTCCGTGCCCACGGCGCGCTCGTTGATCAGCACGGCCTGGGTGCTCTTCGCCTGGCCCATGCGGATGCGGGCGAACTGGCCCGGCATGAGGGCGCCATCGCCGTTGTCGAACACGGCGCGCACGCGCACCGTGCCGCTTCTCGCATCCACCTGGTTGTCGATGAGCTGCAGGCGGCCGGCGTGCGGCGTGCCGCCGGTGGTGCCGGTGCCCATCTGCACGGGAATGCGCTCGATGAGCGTGCGGGCGCTCTGGCCGGAGCGCAGCCCTTCCAGGGCGCGGGCCACGATCTGCTCGTCGGTGTCGAAGCTCGCATAGATCGGGCTCACCGAGACCAGCGTGGTCAGCACCGGCGCGCCGGCACCGGAGCCCACGAGGTTGCCCACGGTGACCTCGATGCGGCCCACGCGGCCCGCGACCGGCGCGCGCACCTGGGTGTAGCCCAGGTTCAGGCGGGCCGTCTGCAATGCGGCCTGGGCGGCGCGCAGGTTGGCCTCGGCCTCGCGCTGGGCGTTCACGCGCTCGTCCCGCTCGCGCTGGGCGATGGCGTGCTCTTCCCAGAGGCGGCTGGCGCGCTCCATCTCGCTGCGGGTGTACGACACGCGGGCCTGGGCGGCCACCACCTGCGCATCGGCCCGGTCCACCTCGGCCGCATAGGGCGCCGGGTCCACGGTGAAGAGCAGGTCGCCCTGCTTCACCAGCGCGCCTTCACGGAAATGCACGGCCTGCACGGCGCCGGCCACGCGCGGGCGGATGTCCACGCGCTGCACGGCCTCCAGCCGGCCGGAGAACTCGTCCCACAGCGCGACGTCCTGCTGCACCACGGCCGCGACGGACACCGGCACGGCCGGGGGAGCGGCATCGGCGGCTGGCGCCTCGGCGTGCGAGGCGGAGAGCCCGAAGAGGGCCCCGCCACCGGCCGCGATGGCGGCCGCGGCGCCGGCAGCGGTCCACCAGCGGCGCGCGGGCGAGAAGAGGGAAACGGGTCGGGATGACGGCATGGCAGATCCTTCGGATGTGTCTGAAAACGGGTGGTGTCGCAAGCAAAAAAAGCGGGGCCCGCACCGGCGGGGCAAAGCCTTCCCCCTCCGGCCCGCGGGCTCGGAAAAAATGCATCGGAGGGGGACAAGCCGCGCCCAGGCGCGGAGACGGCAACGGGGCCGGATTCTCAAACCTCAACCATCATTGAGGTCAATACCCTCCGTGGCGGCGGAGGTGTATGGTTTCCAACAGGGGATTCAGCGCGGAGCCGGACATCGGCCGGCCTCCATGAATCGCCGGAACCGCTCGCGCGCCTCGTCCGCGCACGGACAGGCCTGCGTGCCGGGCTCCAGCAGCGCATCGGGCCAGCGCTCGGCCTTGCGCAGCACATGCAGCTCCACCGGCAGGCCGGCGGCCTTCAGCCGTGCCGCATAGGCCAGCGTTTCGTCGTGCATGGGATCGGTGTCGCCGACCAGCAGCAGCGTGGGCGGCAGGCCCGCCAGGCGCTGTGCGGTGCCGGGTACGGCATACGGGTGTTCCGCGTCGCGCGCGCAGCGCAGGAACTTCTCCCAGCCCTGTGCCCAGCGGCAGGCGTCGCTGCCTTCGGTGGCGGCCCGCAGCGACGGCGTGCCGGCGCAGGGGTCGAGCATCGGCGACACCAGGATCTGCCCCGCCAGCGGCGGATGGGACTGGTCGCGCGCCATGAGGCACACGCCCGCCGCCAGGTTGCCGCCGGCCTCTTCCCCGGCCACATACACCGGCGCGCCCGTGCCGGCCAGCCGCGTGCGGTAGCGGTAGGCCCACTGCAGCACGGCATAGCCCGTCTCCAGCGGCTGCGGGAACGGATGCGCGGGCGCCAGCGGGTAGGCCACCGACACCACCAGCGCCCCGGCTTCCTGCAGCAGCCCCGCGATGGTGCAACCGCTGTCAAGGTCACCCGACACGAAGGCGCCGCCATGGAAATGCACGACCAGCGGCGACGTCTCGCCGGCTTTCCTGCGGCCGTACATCCGCACGGCGACGTCCTGCCCCGGTGCCACCGCAATGGTGGATTCGGAACGGGCGCCATCGGGCATGGAACGGGAAGATGCGGAGGTAGGCATGGTGGTGTGGCCGGAAACATTCCGGTGCTGCAAATGTAGGCGTGCGGACAGCGACGATAAACCAGCCGATGCGGGCCTCACTGTTTCCAAAGTACGAACAATCGGGGCCCTTGCCGCATGTGAGAATTTGCCAGCCCGAGAAGAGGCACCGAGGAAGGAACGCCATGGACCAGATCCAGGCCATGCGCATTTACGCGCGGGTGGTGGAAGCCGGCACGTTCACGCGCGCCGCAGACTCCCTGCAACTGCCCAAAGCCACCGTCACCAAGCACGTGCAGGCGCTGGAAGCACGCCTGCGCGTGCGGCTGCTCAACCGTACCACGCGGCGCGTGACCGTCACGCCCGACGGCGCGGCCTACTACGACCGCGCCGTGCGCCTGCTGGCCGACTTCGACGACATCGAGGCCAGCATGACCCATGCGCGCGCCACGCCCAGCGGCCGCCTGCGCGTGGACGTCGGCACCTCGATGGCGCGGCTGCTCATCATCCCGCACCTGGAGGAGTTCCAGGCGCGCTACCCCGACATCCAGCTCGACCTGGGCGTGAGCGACCGCATCGTGGATCTGCTCAGCGACAACGTGGACTGCGTGATACGCGGCGGCGAACTCACCGACCAGTCGCTCGTGGCGCGCCGCATCGGCCTGCTGGAATTCATCACCGTCGCCTCGCCCGCCTACCTGGAGCGCCACGGCACGCCGCGCGAACCGCTGGACCTCGAGCGCGGCCACCAGAGCGTGATCTATTTCTCGCCGCGCACTTCGCGGCGCTACCCGCTGGAATTCCACCGGGACGGCGAATCGCTGGAAATCGGCGGGCCCTCGCGCCTCGCGGTGAACGAGAGCAACGCCTACCTGGCCGCACTGCTCGCCGGCCGCGGCGTGGGCCAGATCACCACCATGCAGGCCCAGCGCTACCTGGACCGCGGCGACCTGGTGCGCGTGCTGCCCGAATGGAGCCATCCACTGCTGCCGGTCTATGTGGTGTACCCGCCCAACCGGCACCTGAGCGCGAAGGTGCGGGCGTTCGTGGACTGGGCGGCGGAGATCTTCTCCAAAGCGCCGCAGGGGGTGGTTTCAACGGCCGACCGGCACTGAGCAACAGCCGATCAAATGTTGCATTTCAGCCATATTGTTAACTTTTTGTAATAAATTACCTATTTGAAAAGATAATCGAGAGCTTCGCGCGCATAACAGGGGAGGGGCGAAGCTGTGATCCATTCGACAACAACATTCGTCACGCCGTCGTCCGCACGCATTCGATTCGAGCTTTTCGGATCCGTCCTGCCGCATCCTGTCGCGCAGACCTCCCCGGCAACGCAGCCCGCCCCCGCCATCGACATCGCGGTCATGCACCTGGGCGCCACCACGCTCCGCACGCGCATGGCCCAGCGCAGCGCCCAGTCCCGCGCCGCACGCAGGGTGCTGCGGGCCATGCTGCCCGCCTGCCCCGGCCGCCGGGCGCCACGCATCTGCAAGACCGCGCTGGGCGCGCCCTACCTGGAGGGCGTGCCGGATCTGCGCATCAGCATCGCGCACAGTGGCGGCTGGGTCGCCTGCGCCACCTCCCCTTCAGCCTGCGTGGGGATCGACATCGAGCAGCCCCAACACCGCGACTGGCTGGCCGGCGCGCCATGGGCGCTGCACCCCGCCGAGATCGCCTGGATGCGGGAGAACCCGGAGCAGCAATCCCTGCAGGGGCTGCTGCACTGGTGCCGCAAGGAAGCACTGGTCAAGGCGCTCGGCCTGGGAATGCACGACAGCGTGCCCTTTCCATGCATCCGCTTTTCACCGCAAGGCCTGCTGATCGAGGCACCTGACCGGTGCGGCGACGTGGGTGAATGGAACTTCCACACCCGGGTCCTGCGCTCGGGTGCGGTGATGGCGGCTGCATGGCGCTGAGTCGGTCACCGCATGTCGATGTCTGCCTTTTCCCATGCGGCGCCGGCCGCCGGTGCTCTCAGGATGCACGTTCCCCTGGCGCGCTGGGCCTGCTGGCCCACGCCGGGTGACGCAGCGGCGCAGGACGCTCCCCGCGCGGATTTCCTCGAGCCCGCCATGCGGCGGCGGGTAGGCGCGCTGGCCCGCGCGGCGCTGCAGGTGGCGCACGACTGCGCGGGGCACCTGCCCAGCGTGCGCATCGTCTTCGCATCCCGCCATGGCGAACTGGGCCGCACGACGCAGATGCTGCAGGGGCTCGCCGAGGAGCAGGAACTGTCGCCCATGGCGTTCAGCATGTCGGTGCTCAATGCCATCGCGGGCGTCTATTCGATCGCCCGGCAGGACCGCGCCCCCGCCACCGCGGTGTCCGCCGCGGAAGGCACGTTCGGCATGGCACTGCTGGAAGCCGGCCTGCAATGGGCCGACGACCCTGCGTCCCCCGTGCTGCTGCTGTACGCGGACGAACCGGCATCGCCCGTCTACGGGCCCGTGGCAGGCGATCTCTCCCGCCCCCTGGTGCTGGCGCTGCTGCTGGATTCGCAGGCGACCGAAAGCCTGTTCATGCAGACGGCGGACGCCCCTGGCGCCGCGAGCGCCACCGCACAGCCCGAAGCCTTTCTGCCGTGCCTGCTCGGTCCGGAGGAGTCGCACTGGACGGACGGGCGCCAGGGGTGGACATGGCACAGGAGGCCCGCAGCATGACGCGGACCTGGGACTACGGCTGGCGCCTGTTCGCCACGGCCCTGTGCTTCGCGGCCTTCGGCCTGGGCGGCCTGCTGCTGACGGTGGCGGTGTTTCCCGCCCTGCTGCTCTTCAGGAAAGCCGACCGCATCCGGCATGCCCGCCGGCTCATCCAGCGCGTGTTCGCGGGCTTCCTGCGGCTCGCCGAAGCCCTGGGCGTGATGCGCCTGCATGTCTCCGGCGCGCACCGGCTGCGCGGCTGCGGCGGCACGCTGGTACTCGCCAACCACCCCACGCTGATCGACGTAGTGGTGCTGCTCTCGCTCATGCCCACGGCAGGCTGCGTGGTGAAGCAGGCCCTCTGGAAGAACCCCGTGCTCGGCGCCGCCGTGCGGGCGGCCGGCTACATCAGCAATTCGGAGCCTGAAACATTGGTGGGCGACTGCACGCGCGCCCTGGCGGAAGGCCAGCCGCTCATCATCTTCCCGGAGGGCACGCGCAGCCAGCCCGGCCAGCCGCTGCACTTCCTGCGCGGCGCCTCCTATATCGCCATCGCGAGCGGGGCTCCCATCGTTCCGGTGCTGATCGGCTGCCGGCCATCGACGCTCACCAAGCAGGACAAGTGGTACCGCATCCCCCCGCGGCGCTTCGAACTGCGGGTGGAGGTGCTCGAGCCGCTGGCCCCGCTGCATGCCGATGCCGGCGGCGCACCGCCGGCCCTCGCCGCCCGGCACCTGACCCAATCCCTGGAAACCCATTTCACCCGAGAAATACAGCGCCATGAATTCACTGAAGCTTGAGATCAAGCGCCTCATCATCGAGACGCTCGACCTGGAGGGCACCGCCCCGGACGACATCGCGGACGACGCCCTGCTTTTCGCCGCCGACGGCGTGGGGCTGGATTCCATCGACGCCCTGGAGATCGGCGTCGCACTGCGCAAGCGCTACCAGATCCAGCTGGAGGCCGGCGATGCCGAGAACCGCCGGCACTTCAGTTCGGTCAGCAGCCTGGCGGAGTTGATCGAATCCCGGCGCCAGTTCGCCTGACCCGTTTCCCCCATCGCCTTTTTCGCAAACGCCCCATGAATACCCAGCACATCCTGGACCAAGTCCGCGACATCCTCGTGGAGACCTTCGAAATCGATGCCACCCGCGTCACGGCGGACGCGAACCTGTTCGAGGACCTCGATCTCGACAGCATCGATGCCGTGGATCTCGCGATCAAGCTGCAGGAGATGACCGGCCGGCGCATCCAGGTGGACCGCTTCAAGAGCGTGCGCACCGTGAGCGACCTCGTCACCACCGTGCAGCATCTGCTGGCGACGGCGGAAACGCCCGCCACTGCCTGACGCCATGCCCCTCGCCCCCCTGTGGCAGGCCCTGCCATGGATCGCCTATCCCGGCCTGATCTACTTCGGCCTGCAATACCTGGAGCCGCGGTACGTCGCCCTGCTGCTGGCGGCGACGCTGCTGCTGCGCCAGCGCGAGGCGGCGGCACGCTTCCTCTCGGGACTGTCCCGTGCGGAACTGCTGGTCCCGGCGGGACTGCTGGCATGGTCCCTCGCCACGGGCGTCGCCAACAATGAGACCATGGTGCGGCTCTACCCCTGCGTGGCGGGGCTGGGCATGCTCTGTCTCTTCGGGGCGTCGCTGGTGAAGCCTCCCTCCATGGTGGAACGCTTCGCTCGCCTGCGCGAGCCCGACCTGCCGCCCGCGGGCGTGCGGTACACCCGGCACGTCACCCAGGTGTGGTGCGGGTTCTTCGTCCTCAACAGCGCCGTCGCCTGCTATACGGCCCTCTACACCTCGCGCGAGGTCTGGTCGCTCTACAACGGCCTGATCGCCTATGTGCTGATGGGTGCGCTGTTCGCGGGCGAGTGGCTGGTGCGCCAGCGCATGCAGGCGCGCACCGCGCGCCGCACCGGGTCCTGACCCATGCAGGTGCTGCCACTCCATGCGCTGCCTTCCATGCCGCGCGCAGGCGATGCCCCCGTGTGCCGCCGCGGCGCGCTCACCGTCACCTGGCGCGCCTTGCAGGAAGGCGTCGCCCGGCGCAGCGAAGGCATCCGCCGGCATGGGGCCGAACGCTGGCTGCTGGCCGCGGACGACGCCTGCGGCTTCGCCACCGGCCTGCTGGCCATCCTGCATGCGGGCCGACAGGCCGTGATTCCGCCCAACACCCAGCCCGGCACCCTGGCGCGCCTGGCGAGCGCCTACGACGCCACGCTCGCCGATGTGCCGGATGGCCCCGGCGACGCCTCCGGTCTCGCGCCGATCGATCCCCACCGCCCCGCCATCCACATCTACACCTCCGGAAGCACCGGCGAGCCGAAGCCGGTGCGCAAGACACTCGGGCAGTTCCAGGCCGAGGTGGCGACGCTGGAGGCGCTCTGGGGCGAAACCATCGGCGATGCGGGCTTCATCGCGACCGCACCGCATGCGCATTTCTACGGGTTGCTGTTCCGCGTGCTCTGGCCCCTCGCCACCGGGCGGATGTTCGACGCGGCCACCATCGATACGCCGAGCCTGCTGCACGAGCGGCTGGCGTGCTTCGCGCCGGCGGCCGTGCTGGTCAGCAGCCCCGCACAGCTCACGCGGCTGCCCGAGTTGCTGCCGCTCGGTGGCCTGCGGCCCGTGCTGCGCCACGTCTTTTCTTCCGGCGGCCCCCTGCCGTCCGGCACGGCCCTGGTGTTCCGGGAGCAGTTCGGCGAAGCGCCCACCGAAGTGTTCGGCAGCACGGAGACCGGCGGCATCGGCTGGCGGCAGCAGGTGGAGGGCGACGCCTGGACCCCCATGCCCGGCATGCGCATCACGCGCGGCGATCAGGGCGCGCTCCAGCTGCGCTCGCCATTCCTGCCCGATCCGGATGTCGTCTGCGAGATGGACGACGCGGTGGCCCTTTCGCCCGACGGCCGCTTCCGGCTGCTGGGCCGGCTGGACCGCACCGTGAAGATCGAGGAAAAGCGCGTGTCCCTGCCGGACCTCGAAGCGCGCCTGGCATCCCACCCGTGGATCGCCCAGGCCGCGGCCGTGCTGCTGCAACGCGGCCGGCTGCGCATCGGTGCCGCGGCGGTGCTCACGCCCGAGGGGCGCGACGTACTCGAGCGGGAAGGCCACCGCCTGCTTTCCCGGACGCTGCGGCTGCACCTGTCCGGCCATTTCGACGCGGTCGTCCTGCCGCGCCACTGGCGGTTCCCGCCGCAGCTTCCGGTGAACGAGCGCGGCAAGCTGCCGGCGGCGGCGGTCGCCGCGCTGTTCCACGCCGACGAGGATTCCGATGCCCGAGCAATGGCTGCCTGAAGTCAGCGCCGTGCGGCGCCCCGATGACGACACAGCCGTGATCGCGATGCACGTGTCCGGCGGCATCACGCATTTCGCCGGCCATTTCCCGGGCTTCCCGATCCTGCCCGGCATCGTGCAGCTGGACTGGGCTGTGCGCTTCGCGGACGATCACCTGCCCGGCTTCGCGCAGCGCGGGGCGTTCCGAGCGCTCGAGCAGGTGAAATTCCAGTCGCTCGTGCTGCCGGGAAAGGAGCTGGAACTGAACCTGTCGTGGAGCCGGGACCGCCAGCGGCTCGCATTCGCCTATGCGGCCGGCGACCGGCCGTGCTCCTCGGGCCGCATCGCCTTCGGGCCCGCGCCATGACGCATGCCATGGCATTCCGCCCCTGCCTCATCATCCCCATCTACAACCACGGGGACACCATCGCCGCCACGGTCGCCCGGCTCGCGGTGCACGGCCTGCCCATCTACATCGTGGACGACGGCAGCGACGCCCCGACGCAGCAAGCGCTGGCCGCCGTCGCCGCCGCGTGCCCGCAGGTGCGCCTGTCGCGCCTGCCCGCCAACCAGGGCAAGGGGGCTGCCGTGATGGACGGCATGCGCCGGGCGCTGCGCGACGGCATGAGCCACGCGCTGCAGATCGATGCGGACGGCCAGCACGACACCGGAGACGTTCCGCGCTTTCTCGCATGCGGCGAACGACATCCGGACGCCGTGGTGTGCGGCCAGCCCATCTACGACGCCTCGGTGCCCAGGAAGCGGCTCTACGGCCGCTACGTGACGCATTTCTGGGTGTGGGTGGAAACCCTGTCGTTCGCCGTCCGCGATTCGATGTGCGGCTTCCGGCTCTATCCCCTGGCGCCCACCTGCGCACTCATCGACACGCACCGCATTCCCGCGCGGATGGCTTTCGACATCGAGATCATCGTGCGCCTCTGCTGGGCCGGCCTGCCGGTGCGCAACATCCGCACCCGGGTCACCTACCCGGAGGGCGGCCTGTCGCATTTCGACATGCTGCGGGACAACCTGCGCATCTCGTGGATGCACACCCGCCTCAGCCTGGGCATGCTCCCTCGGTTTCCGTGGATCGTGGCGCGCCGTCTGCGCGGCGCCCCCGCATCCGCCCCGGCGCAGGCACCGCAGCCACACTGGACGCGGATCGCCGAGCGCGGAAGCTCGCTGGGCCTGGCGATCGTGGCGGCCACCTACCGGCTGCTCGGCCCCCGCGCCGTCGGCTGGATGCTCTATCCGATCATCGCGTACTTCCATGCGGCCGCCGGGCCCGCACGCCGCGCATCGCAGACTTACCTCGCACGAGTGCATGCCTGTGGCGGGCTGCCCCGGCCGCCCCGTGCCCGCGACAGCTTCCGGCACATGATGGCCTTCGCACGCTCCAGCGTCGAGAAGCTGGCGGCATGGAGCGGCAAGGCCACGGCCACGCGCGTGCACTTCCCGCAGCAGGCGCTGTTCGACGAACTGGTCGCCTCCCGGCGCGGCGCACTGCTCGTCAGCGCGCACCTGGGCAACCTGGAGATGGCGCGTGCCATGGCCCACGCCGGGCAGCAGGTCACGGTGAACGCCGTGATGTACACGGACCATGCCCAGCGGTTCCACCGGATGCTGTCGCGCGTGAACGGCGGCTTCGATTTCAACCTGCTGCAGGTCTCCAGCCTGGGGCCCGACACGGCGATCCTGCTGCAGGAGAAGATCGACCGCGGCGAGTTGCTGGTCATCGTGGGCGACCGCACGCCGCCGGGCTCCCCCGGGCAGGCCTCCCGCACCTGCACGGCCGATTTCCTCGGACAGCCCGCCCTCTTCCCGGAAGGTCCGTTCATCCTCGCGAGCCTGCTGGACTGCCCCGTCTACCTGTTCTTCTGCCTGCCCGGCCCCGACGGCTATACCATCCACTTGGAACCGTTCGCGGAGCGCATCGAGCTGCCCCGCCGCGAACGCAAGCAGCGCCTGCAGGACTACGTGCGCGCCTATGCGCGCCGGCTGGAGTCCTACTGCCTGGCCGCGCCGCTGCAATGGTTCAACTTCTTCGATTTCTGGCACACCGCGACGCCCGCCGCCCTGCCAACGCAGCAGCCCGCCGGCGAGGCGCCCATCCACACCCGTACCGAATGAATCCGCTTTTGCTTTCCGCCAGCATCGACGTGGAGATCCCGTTCCACGACGTGGACACCATGGACGTCGCCTGGCACGGCCACTACGTCAAGTATTTCGAGTTGGCCCGCTGCGCCCTGCTGCGCCGCTTCGACTACGACTACCCCCAGATGAAGGCTTCGGGCTATCTCTGGCCCGTCGTGGAATGCCACCTGAAATACGTGCGCCCCGCGCTGTATGGCCAGCGCGTGCGGGTCGAGGCGGCATTGGCCGAATACGAGAACCGCATCAAGATCCGCTACGAGATCCGCGACACGGCCAGCGACACCCTCCTCACCAAGGGCCACACGGTGCAGCTGGCCGTGGATGCAGCCACCCGGGAGCTGCAGTTCGTCTCGCCGCCCATCGTGTTCGCCAACCTGGAGCGCGCATGCGCACGCTGACCGCCGCCCTGCGCCTGGCGGCGCTCGCGCTGTGGCTGGCCCTGCCCGTCCACGCGGCCACCGCCGACACTGCCACCCTGTCCGGCCTCGCGGAGCACGTCGCGCAGTACCCGGTGGTCCGTGCCGATTTCACGCAGACCCGGCAGATGGCGGCGCTCAAGCGCCCTGTGGTCACGACCGGCAAGATCGTCTATTCGCGCGAACGCGGCGTGCTGTGGCAGATCGAGAAGCCCTACGCGATGACCTACGTGCTGCAGGACGACAAGGTGGTGGAGATCGGCGCCGACGGGCAGCGGCGCGAGCGTCAGGTACAGGGCCTGGCAGAGATCGGCCGCGTCTTCCGCGCGGTGCTGAGCGCCGACGCGCAGGCGCTGGCCGGCTACTTCGACATTGCCGTGCGGGGAACCACCGCGCAGTGGACCCTGGAGCTGAAGCCGCGCCAGCCGCAGATGGCACAGGCCATGGAGCGCATCCAGATCACCGGTGACCAGTTCGTGCAGACGCTGCGCATGGACGAAGCGGGCGGCGACAGCACGTCCCTGCGGTTCCGCGGCACGCAGGGCGCGGCCGCGCTCTCGGACGCCGAGCTGCAGCGCTTCAACGGCGTGCCCCGCACCCCATGAACGCGGTTCGCCTGCGCGCGTGGATCTGGCTGGCCATCGCGGTCCTGCTGGGTGCCGCGTGCGTGCTGCAGTTCACGCACTCCGCGCGCCTGCAGACCAACCTGCTGACGCTGCTGCCCGCGACCGAGCGCAACCCCGTGGCGGAAGACGCGGTGAACCGGCTGGCGGATACCGTGGGCAACCGTGCGGTGTTCCTGGTGGGCGGCGTGCCGCTGGAGACCGCGGCCCGCGCCGCACGCGGATTCGCCCGGGCGCTCCAGGATTCGGGCGCCTTCCGCCAGGTTACTTCCGACATCCCGCCCACCGACCTGGGGCGGCTCACGGCCATCTACCGGGAGCACCGCCACGGCCTGCTTTCCGCGGCGGACCGCGAGGCGCTCCGGGCAGGCCGCCCGGCGCTCGCCGCACGCCTGCAGGCCAAGCTGAACGCCCCCCTGCGCCTGGGGCTGTCGCTGCCGCTGGCGGACGACCCCTTCGGCTTCGCCGATGCGTGGCTGTCCGCGCTGCCGCTGGCCGACCTCCGGCTCCAGCCCGCCGACGGCCTGCTGGTGGTGCGCGACCACGGCGCCGCCTGGGTGCTGGTCACGGCCGAACTGAAGGGATCGGCGTACGACGACCGCATCCAGCGGCCGGTGCTGCGCGCCACCACCGGCGCCGAACAGGCACTCGCCCGCGCATTCCCTGAAGTGCGGCTGCTGCGCGCCGGCACCGTCTTCTATGCCCAGGCCGCACGCTCCAGCGCCGAAACCGAATTCCACCTCATCGGCGCGGGGTCGCTGGTGGGCATGCTCGTGCTGCTCTACCTCGTGTTCCGCTCGCCGCGCCCCCTGGCCCTGGGCCTGCTGTCAGTGGCGTTCGGCATCTGCGCCGGGCTGGTGGCCACCATCCAGGTGTACGGAGAGATCCACCTCATCACCCTGGTCTTCGGCGCCAGCCTGATCGGCGAGGCCATCGACTATTCGGTGCAGTATTTCGCGGCCCACCTCGGGGCTGGCCCGGCGTGGGAGCCGCTGGGCGCACTGCGCCGCATCACGCCGGGCCTCGCCATGGCGCTCGCCACCAGCCTGCTGGGCTACGGCGCCCTGTGGTTCGCGCCGTTCCCCGCGCTGTCGCAGATCGCGCTGTTCGCCCTGGCGGGACTGTCCGCGGCGTGGCTGAGCGTGTTCCTGCTGCTGCCGGCGCTGCTGCGGCGCCCCAGCACCCGGGACCCGGCCGCGGCCTTCCAGCTGCCCCGGCGCCTGCTGGCCTGGTGGCAGGCCCACATGGACCTGCGGCGCTGCCTGCTGCTCATGGGCGGGCTGCTGATCGCCGCCGTTCCGGGGTGGTGGCAATTGCGCGGCGACGACGACATCCGCCTGCTCATCGACCGGCCGGCCGCCCTGCTCGCGCAGGAACGGCAACTCCGGGAACTGGCGGGCCTGGGGCAGACCGGCCAGTTCATACTCGTCGAAGGATCGAGTCCGGACGAGGTCCTGGCCCGCGAAGAAGCGCTTGCCACGCGGCTGGCACCGCTGGTGGCAGACGGCGCCCTGGGCGGGTGGCAGGCGCTCTCGTCGTTCGTGCCCTCCGCGCAGCGCCAGAAAGACAATCATGCGCTGCTGGCCGCGCACGTCTATGCCGACGAATCCGCGCTCAGCACCCTGCTGGACGACGCGGGCGTGCGCGACGACATCGCCGCCCGGCAGAAGCCGCAGTTCCTGGCGGCCGAGGGCCGGACGCTCTCGCTGCAGGACTGGCTGCAGGCACCCGTCTCCGCCCCGTTCCGCCACCTGTGGCTGGGTACGACCGCGCACGGTTATGCCAGCATCGTGCTTCCGCAGGGGCTGCAGCGGCCTGACGACGTTCGCCGGGCGGTGGACGTGCTTCCGGGCGTGGCGTTCGTGGACAAGGCCGGCAGCATCTCGGCGCTGTTCCGCCAGTACCGGCTGGGCAGCGTGCAATGGCTCGTGTGCGCCCTGGCGCTCGTGTACGGCGTGCTGTGCCTGCGCTACGGCGCCCGCAAGGCCACCGGGGTGCTCGCCCCGACCGTGCTCGCCATGGGACTGGCCCTGGCCTGCTTCGGCTACGCGCACGTGCCGCTCACGCTGTTCCACCTCATGGGGCTGATGCTGGTGCTCGGCGTGGGCGTCAACTACCCGATCTTCCTGCTGGAAGGCGGAGGCAACGAAGCGGCCACCCTCTCGGGCGTGCTGCTGTCCGCGGGTACCACGCTGCTCTCGTTCGGCCTGCTGGCCTTCAGCTCGATGCCCGCCCTGTCGGGGTTCGGCGCCACGCTGCTCGTGGGCATCGGCATGTCCGTGCTGCTGTCGCCGGTGGTGCTGAGCCTGGATGCGCGGAGGCCGCGATGACGCCGCGCAGGGCATGGATCGCCGTGAATCCGGTCCGGCTGGCTGGCCTGGCGGCCGTGGCTGCGGCCCTGGCCGGCTGCGGCCCGGACGACGGCCGCTGCGCACCGCTGCCCGGCGGCGGGCAGTACTGCCTGCAGCCCACGGCCGATGTGGTGCCCTTCGACGTCCAGCAGAAGGCGACGGTGCGATTCCGCGGCCATGCCGAAACCATGATCGTGCAGATGGAAGTGGATGCGCAGGGCATCCGCTTCGTCGGACTGACGCCGTTCGGGCACAAGGTGGTGGACGTGGAATACGACAACCGCGCCGTGCGGGTCCACGCGCTGCCCGACCGGCGCCTGGACGCACGGCTGCTGCTGGCGCTCGTGCAGATCGCCCAATGGCCCGCGGACAGCGTGCGGGCCGGGCTGTCTGCCAGCCTGTCGCTGGATGCGGCCGATCCCCATCACGTCCGCGTGCAGGACCGGGACGGCGCCACGGCGGTAGCGGTGCGCCGCGAGGGAAGCGCCCCGCCCTACGACCGTGCGGACATCGACCTGCCCGGCCCGGGCCTCGCGCTCGCCCTGGACACCCTGCCGGCTCCGGATGCCGCGGAGCCTTCGCCATGACCTCCCGCATCTACCTCCCGGCCTTGGGCCTGGTCAATGCCCTCGGGCACTCCGTGGACGCCGTGGCGGACGGACTGTTCCGCGGCGACACCACCGGCATGGTGCTGGAGGATGGCTGGATTCCCAATCGCCCTGCCCGCGTGGGCCGCGCACGCGCAGAGGACCTGCCCGCCGTCCCGGAGTCGCTCGCGGCCTGGGACTGCCGCAACAACCGGCTGCTGCTGCAGGCGCTCGCGCAGATCGCCCCGGCGGTGGACGAGGCCGTGGCCCGCCATGGCAGCCCGCGCATCGGCGTGGTGCTGGGCACCAGCACCTCGGGCGTGGCCGAAGGCGAGGCGGCCCTGGCCCACCACCGCGCCCATGCCGGCCTGCCCCGCGGTTACGCCTACACGCAGCAGGAAATCGGCATGCCCGGGCCCTTCCTCGCGCGCTGCCTGGGCCTGTCCGGCCCGGCCTACACCATCTCGACGGCCTGCACATCAAGCGCCAAGGCCTTCGCCAGCGCGCGCCGGCTACTGCGCCACAAGCTGTGCGACGCGGTGCTCGTGGGTGGCGTGGACTCGCTCTGCCGCCTGACGGTCAACGGTTTCACCTCGCTCGAATCCACCTCGTCCGACGTCTGCAACCCCATGAGCCGGCACCGCCGCGGCATCAACATCGGGGAAGGCGCCGCGCTGTTCCTCATGACCCGAGAGCCGGCCCCCGTCGAACTCCTGGGCATCGGGGAGTCCAGCGACGCCCACCACATCTCCGCGCCCCATCCGGAGGGCCTGGGCGCCGAACTGGCGATGCGGGCCGCGCTCGCGGACGCGCAACTGCCGCCCGCCGCCGTCGGCTACCTGAACCTGCACGCCACCGCCACGCCCAAGAACGACCAGATGGAAAGCCTCGCGGTGGCGCGCGTCTTCGCGGACGGGGTCTGCGCCAGCGGCACCAAGCCGCTCACGGGCCATACGCTCGGCGCGGCCGGCGCGACCGAACTGGCCTTCTGCTGGCTGGCCGTCACGCGCGGATCCATCCCTCCCCACATCTGGGACGCGCAGCCGGACCCGGAGCTCGCGCCCCTGCGCCTGGCCGGCCCCGGCGAGCATTTCGCGCCGGGCGCGCGGCGCATCGCCATGAGCAATTCGTTCGCCTTCGGCGGCAGCAACGCGAGCCTGCTGCTGGGCCTCTGCCCGGAAAGATAATCGCCCGATGAACGCGCCCACCCTCCCGTTTCCGGACGTCGCGGAGCTGCTGCCCCACCGCGGCACCATGCTGCTGCTCGATCGCGTGACCGGCTTCACCGAGGATGCGGCCACGGTGCAGGCCACGCCCGAGACGGGCGCCTGGTACGCGGACGCGCAGGGGAGCATGCCCGCATGGATCGGGCTGGAGCTGATGGCGCAGGCCGTGGGCGTGCACGTCGGGCTGGCCCACCACTACCAGGGGCTGCCGCAGAAAGCTGGCGTGCTGCTCGGCACCCGCAGCTACCGCAGCGCGGTGGCGAGCTTTCCCGCGGGCGTGCCGCTGGTGGTGCATGCGGCGATGGCGTTCCGGGATCCTTCGGGCCTGGGCTCCTACGAATGCACGATCTCCCAACCCGGCAACCCCACCCTCCTGGCCGAGGCCACGCTCAAGGTCTTCGAGCCGGAGGACTTCCACGCCTTTGTCCAGGAAAATCCCGCATGAAAAACAACAGGACACGCTCCACGAAGACTCCGCACGGCGCCACAGGAGGCCGGCCGTGAGCGCGCGCCGCGTCCTCGTGACCGGCGGCAGCCGCGGCATCGGCAAGGCGATCGCCCTGCAGCTCGCGCGCGATGGCTTCGCCGTCACCGTGCACTGCCGCAGCGGCCTGGATCAGGCGCAGCGCACCATCGACGAGATCGCGGCGCAGGGCGGCACGGCGCAGGTGCTGGCCTTCGATGTCCGCGACCGCGCTGGCGCCCGCACCGCCCTGGAGCAGGACCTGCAAGCGCACGGGGCCTACTACGGCATCGTCTGCAACGCGGGCATCTCGCGCGACAACGCATTCCCCGCGATGTCGGAAGACGACTGGGACAGCGTGCTGGACACCAGCCTGGACGGTTTCTTCAACGTCGTGCACCCCCTGTGCATGCCCATGGTGCGCACCCGCAAGGGGGGCCGCATCGTCACCATCGCCTCGGTGTCGGGCCTGATGGGCAACCGCGGCCAGGTGAACTACAGCGCTGCCAAGGCCGGACTCATCGGCGCCACGAAGGCGCTGGCCGTGGAATTGGCCAGCCGCCGCATCACCGTCAACTGCGTGGCCCCCGGCCTCATCGAGACCGACATGACCGGCGACCTGCCGCTCGAGGAAGCGCTGCGCGTCGTGCCCATGAACCGCGTCGGCCGGCCCGAGGAAGTGGCGGCGGCGGTGTCGTTCCTGATGTCCGACGCGGCCGGCTACATCACCCGCCAGGTGATCGGCGTCAACGGGGGCATCGTCTAGTGAAGCGGGTCGTCGTCACCGGCATGGCCGGCATCACCGCGCTGGGCGATCGCTGGACGGACATCGAGGCGGCGCTGCGCGCCCGCCGCAGCGGCGTGCGCCGCATGCCGGAGCTCGACACCTTCACCGAACTGCACACCCGCCTCGCCGCGCCTGTCACGCACTTCCAGGCTCCCACGCACTACCCACGCAAGCTGCTGCGCTCGATGGGCCGCGTATCGCAGATGGCGGTGCGCGCCAGCGAGATGGCGCTGGAAGACGCGGGCCTGCTCGCCGATCCCGCCGTGACCGACGGCCGCATGGGCATCGCCTACGGATCGTCGTCGGGCAGTACCGAGCCGATCCGGGTATTCGGGCGCATGCTGGAAACCGGATCGATGCTGGGCGTCACCTCGACCAGCTACATCCAGATGATGTCGCACACCACGGCGGTGAACATCGGGCTGTTCTTCGGCCTCAAGGGGCGCGTGGTTCCCACGTCCAGCGCCTGCACGTCCGGCAGCCAGGGCATCGGCTATGCGTACGAGGCCATCCGCTACGGCCGCCAGGCCCTGATGCTCTGCGGCGGCGCCGAAGAACTCTCGGCGCCCGGCATCGCGGTGTTCGACACGCTGTTCGCCACCAGCACGCGCAACGCTGCGCCATCGGAGACGCCGCGGCCGTTCGACCGCGACCGCGACGGCCTCGTGGTGGGCGAAGGAGCCGCCACCCTCGTGCTGGAAGAGTACGAGCATGCGAAGGCGCGCGGCGCGACCATCCATGCGGAAGTCATCGGCTTCGGCTGCAATTCGGACGGAGTCCACGTCACCCAGCCCGAGGCCGGCACCATGGCCGTCGCCATGCGCCAGGCCCTGGAGGACGCAGGGCTCGCGGCATCGGACATCGACTACGTGAGCGCGCACGGCACTGCCACCGAGCGCGGCGACATCGCCGAGAGCCAGGCCACGGCCGACGTGATCGGCCCGCGCGTGCCGATCAGCTCGATGAAGAGCTACCTGGGCCACACCCTGGGCGCCTGCGGCGCCATCGAGGTCTGGTGGGCCATCGAGATGATGCGCCGGGGCTGGTTCGCACCCACCCTCAACCTGCAGCATCCCGACCCCGCCTGCGCGGCGCTCGGGCACATCGCATCCGAGGGCGCAGCCATTGATGCGCGGCACGTCATGAGCAACAACTTCGCCTTCGGGGGGATCAACACGTCGATCGTCCTGAAGCGCCCCGCCTGATCCTCCTTTCTCCCCACACTTCCTCCACTCCTGCACTTCCCATGAAACACTTCGCGATCGCAGCCTCCATCGCCGTGGCGGCGCTGGCCTCCCTTCCCGCAGAGGCCCGCACGCCCGTGCCGGTCATCAACCTGCCCCATATCGCCATTCCGGCGTCGGCCTCCCAGGGGCGCACCGACGCGCAGGTCCGGCAGGCCATCACCATGGCCGCCCAGGCCAAGGGCTGGACCGTCGCCGCACCGGAGGCCGGCAAGCTCGTCGCGACGCTGAACGTGCGCGGCAAGCACACCGTGATGGTGGACATTCCCTACGACAGCAAGTCCTATTCGCTGCTCTACCGGGACAGCGCCAACATGAAATACAGCCAGCTGAATGGCGAAGCCGTGATCCATCCCAACTACAACCGCTGGACCCAGGACCTGCGCACGGCCATCGACCAGGAACTGCTCAGAACCGCTCCGCTCTGACGTGCAGACCCCGCACACCGCAGCGCCCCCGCGCGCCCTGCGCCGCGTCGCCGTGACCGGCATGGGCATCGTCTCCTGCCTGGGCAACGACCTGCCCACCGTCGCCCGGGCACTGCACGGCGGGCGCTCCGGCGTGCGCCACGTGCCGGAATATGCCGAACTGGGCTTCAGGAGCCAGGTGGCGGGCATCCCCGATCTTTCTGCCGCGCCGCCGATCGACCGCAAGCTGGGCCGCTTCATGGGCGACGCCGCCCGCTATGCCTACCACGCCGCCCGCCAGGCCATCGACGATGCCGCGCTCGGCGCGGAAGATGTGGCGCACCCCCGCACGGGCCTGATCGTGGGCTCCGGCGTCGGCTCGCTGGCGGAGCACGCCGCGGCCATGGACGTGCTGCGCACCAGGGGCGCCTCCAAGATACCGCCCTACGCCACGCCGCGCGTCATGGGCAGCACCGCCTCGGCCAACCTCTCCACCGCGTTCGGCATCCAGGGCACCAGCTACACGCTGACCTCGGCCTGCGCCAGCTCGGCCCACTGCATCGGCCATGCGGCCGAGCTGATCCAGTGGGGCAAGCAGGACCGCGTCATCGCGGGCGGGGCGGAGGAAGTCCGCTGGACGAGCACCGCCCTCTTCGATGCCATGGGCGCGCTCGCAGCGGCGCGCAACGACGCGGCGGCGTCACGGCCCTACGACCAGGACCGGGACGGCTTCGTCATCGCCGGCGGCGCCGGCATCCTGGTGCTGGAAGAACTGGAACACGCCCGCCGCCGGGGCGCACGCATCCATGCCGAACTGGTGGGCTACGGCGCCTGCTCGGACGGCCTGGACATGGTCACGCCGGACAAGGCGGGTTGCGCCCGCGCCCTGCGCCTCGCATGGGACGAAGCGGGCCGCATCCCCATCGATTACGTGAACACGCACGGCACATCGACGCGCCTGGGAGACATCGGCGAGCTCCTCGCCCTGCGCGACGTGTTCGGCGCGGATATTCCGCCGCTCTCCTCCACCAAGGGCCTGACGGGCCACTCCATCGCCGCCGCCGCGGCGCAGGAGGCCATCTACTGCCTCCTGATGATGCAGGGCGGCTTCCTGGCCGGCAACGCGCACATCGACACCCCCGACCCGGACACGGAAGGCTTCCCGCTGCTCATGCACCGCGCAGACCGCACGGTGGACACCATCATGTCCAACAGCTTCGGCTTCGGCGGAACCAACGCGAGCCTCATCCTGCGCCGCTATCGCGGCGACTGAGCCGCGCGGCGGCCTGCACCTCCGCCGCGGTGGCAGCCCATGCGCGGGAACGGCGTGCCTGCCGCAGCGCTCAGCCCGTCCGCGGCCTGGTCGCGACGAGGTTGACCAGTGTTTCCTCGCGCTCGCGCGGCACGGGCCGGCCGATCCATTCCAGAAAGCCCAGGTCGGGCCGGCTCCACCAGAGATAAGGCATCGAAATGCGGGCGTCCGGCACGTCGAAGCCTGCGGCACGCACCATGGCGATGTATTCGCCGGCCGTGCGCTGCACGTCCATCGGATGGCGGAACAGCAGGCGGATCGGCAGCGAATGGATGTAGCGCCGCGTCGATTCCGAGAACAGCAGCATGCCGCCGGGCTTGAGCACGCGGAAGAACTCCGCCATCGCGGCCTCCTGCTCCACGATGTGGTGGAACGTCTGGTGGCACAGCAGCAGGTCGAATTCGCCATCGGGCACCGCCGCCATGCGCGCCGCGTTGCCGGCCAGCAGGCGCACCTCGCACGCGCATTGCGACGCTGCCTCCCGCGCACGTTCGTCGAGGCCCGGGTCCGCGTCCATGCCGACGATCACGTCCGGGGCGAAGCGCGCGGCGATCTCGTCGAAGGAATGGCCGAAGCCACAGCCCACGTCCATCACCTTGCGCACCCGCGGGGCCGGCGCGGGCATCAGGCGCTGCAGGTCGTCCAGCGCACGGCGCAGGACGTGCACCCGCCACGTGGCCGACTTCAGGAACCAGTTGCCGAACCGCGTTTCTTCGACGAAAGCCGGACTTGCTGCCATGGGATCGAGATTCTTTCTAACGGATTGCCCGGATTTTAGGATGCGGGCCGCGGAAGCTCTTCCGCCGGCCGCGAAATCACTATGCTTGGCGGCATGAACATGCCCGCGACACCGCCTGCCCAGCCCCGCAACCCTCTGCACGGCATCACGCTGGAGGCCATCGTGATCGCCCTGCAGCAGGAATACGGCTGGAAGGGCCTGGCAGAGCGCGTTCCCGTGCGCTGCTTCCAGAGCGAACCCAGCGTGTCGTCCAGCCTGAAGTTCCTGCGCAAGACGCCCTGGGCGCGCGAGAAGGTGGAAAGCCTCTACCTCTTCATGCTGCGGGACCGCAAGCGTGGCCATCCGCCCGCGAAAGGCCGCTGAACCCTGGCCGCGTGGCGGCCAACGCCCTGCCGTGCCCCGGGACGGCGCGCCGCAGGCATCATGGCAATGTCAGGTACCGGGCCACCGACAGCAGCGTGATGGCGAGAATGACCAGGAATTCCAGGCGATCGGGCCTTTCCCGCAGCAGCAGGGAGGAAAGCGCCATGGCCATCAACCCCGTCGTGTTCAGGATGGGCCAGGCCACGGCGGATGCGGCACTGGTGATGGCGTAGATGAAAGTCACCTGGGTGGCCACCGTGAGCAGGGCGCGCACGCCGAACAGCACATCCATCGATTGTCCTGGCCCCGTCGGGGCCCGTGCGCGCTGGAGGAAGAGCAGGGGCAGCGAAGACCACAGCGCACGCCATGCCATCACGGCCACCGCGAACGCGAGCAGGTTTCCGGAAGTCCGGGCAGAAGGGCCCTCCCCTGCCGAGAACAGCCATGGCGACAGGGTCGCCTGCAGCGTCAATGCCGCACAGATGATCGCAGCGCTCGCGATGAACCCGCGCCGCTTCTCGACGGCGCCGTGCTGCCAGAGCAGGGGCACGCAGGCCGCGGTGGTCGCCACGGCGAAGGCATAGGTGGCGGCGCTCCATTCCCCGGTGAGCCACAGGATGCCCAGGGGAATGAACAGGTCGGACAATTTGCCGGACACGGTCACCTGGTTCACGGTCAGTGCACGGAACGCATGGGAATAGGCATACGCGACGAGCTGGGCCAGCCCGCTGAAGACGATCGCCTTCCAGTCCAGCAGCCAGCCGAGCGGCGTCTCCCAGGAACGCAGGTACACCCCTGCAGCACACAGCAGCAGGAGGGCGGGCAATGCGTTGTTGAGGAAATTGACCCGGACGATCGACAGGCCCTTCCTGCCGATCTGCTGCCGGTCTATCAGGTTCAGACTGGCCCGGCACAGGGCGGAAGCCCACGCCACCGCCATGACCTCCTGCGCGGACAAGGTGTTCAATGCACCGCGCCCTGGCGCGAGAAGCGCGTGATCCACAGCTCGGAAATGAATTTCTTCGCATCGTCTCCCAGCTCCACCACCCGGTCCCGCGGGGCGTCGCCGATCCTGGAAAGCGCGAAGAGCAGCTCGGCCTGCACGAGGTCGATGAAGGGCCCGACCACGCCTCCGTGCATGAAATTGGCCGACTTGCCCTCGTTGCAGAGGAAGAACTGGTTGCCCTGCGCGTTCACCTGCAGCACGTGCCGGTGCCCGCCAGGGCTCGCGCTGGCGATCATGTCCTGGTGGTTCTCGATCTCGTCGTCGGCCGAGGTGGCGGTGAAGATGTAGGCATTGCGCCGGATGACGCCCAGGTCGGACGTCACGATGGACCGGTTGCCGGTCGCGCCGAAAATGAGTTCCGACGATTTCAGCAATTCGTGCTTCGGCCCGGTGTGGTATCCGTGCGCCAGCGCCAGCACCTGGCGTATCGGGTTGGTGTCGTACACATCGACGCGGACGCCCTTGGCATGCAGGTGCCGGGCAATGCTCGATCCGATCTTCCCGTAGCCCAGCACCAGCGCCCTGCGGCCGGTCAGGATGTTCCCCAGTTCTCGCAGCAGGGCCTCGGCGGAAAACGTGATGGCCTGGCCGACGAGGAAATCCTCCGGCTCCTTGAGCTTGCTCCTGGCGACGGACATGACGGGACAGGGAAACATGGCCCCCCCGCCCGCCCGGATGCTGCGCAGTGCGGCGTCGTACTTCTGGTGTCCGTTCTCGGTGTCCTCGATGATGCCCACCAGCTGCGAAGGAAACGCCTTTTTCAGGGCGGCCAGGATGCCCGAGAAATAGCCTCCGGTGTCGATGGCCGCGAAAGGCGCCTCCCCGATCAGGCTGCGCAGGTGGGCGATGAAGCCGAGCGCGTTCTGCTGGATCCCGTCACGCGTGTAGTGGATCACCGGTACGTGCTCCTCGATCATGCGGCAGGTGGGTGCATGCAGGGAACTGGGCTTGGGAATGACCGCTGCCAGGGGCAGGCGTCCGTGGATGCCGAGGACGAAATTCTCGCTCCCGGGAACGATATGGGTCACGAGGACCAGCTTGCCCGCCCGCCCGGGAATGCTGCTGTCCAGAACCGCCTGGAAGAATGCCTTGGAATCCATGGCGGATCAGGCAGCCAGGCCGTGGCGGAAAATCTTCTGCCCGATACGGGACAAGCCTTCGCCGGACACCGCGGAAATCTCCGTCCACTGGCACTGGTGATTTTCCGCACTGCGGAGGATGGGTTTCGATTCATCCCTCACCAGCAGGTACCGGAAGTCGAAATGCATGTGCGCCGGCTCTCCCTTCGCAGGATTTTCGGGAATGGCATGGATGTCGATATCCAGTGGAATGCCCGCCCTGAGATGCCATGGATGGGCCAAGGTGGAGATTCCCGTTTCTTCCTGGACTTCCCGGATGGCGGCGTCGAGGGGCGCCTCGGAGGATTCGACATGGCCGCCGGGCTGCAGCCAACGCTTCAGGTAGGGGTGGAACACGAGCAGCACGGCGTCGCGCGAGAGGACGATGCCGCTGGCGGTCACGTGGCCGGGCGATGCGCTGCGCAGGGTGATGTCCCCGCCCCTGCCCAATTGCTCCGTCAGCGGAATCAGCGCGCCGGATTCCGAAGGATATTCCCGGAGATATTCGTCGACGATATATCCCAGATCCGAAGGCACGCCATGGCGACCATCGCTTTCCAGCCTCTCGTTCATTGGCAGACCATTTCCAGATTTGAGCAGCCCTGGAATCTAGCAGGCCACAGTGCCGGGACCGCCGAACGCCATTCATATTCCCGGTAAACAAAATTTATGAATATGCGAATGGATGCAGCGCCATCACCTCCGGCTCCGCCATCCGGGCCGTTCACGCCGCGGCTGCGGCGTTCCGTCGCTTTCTCCTCGCCCGGGCGAAGGCGGCCGCGCACAGTGAAGGCATGGAGAGCATGTCGCATTCTCCGCAGGAGCCCGAACCATGGCCACCCCCCTTCATCTTCCCGCGCGCACGCTGCTGCGCACCGCCACCTTCTGCACCGGCGCACTGCTGGCCGCCACGTTCGCCATCGCGCAAACCTCTCCCTCCACGCCGTCGGGCACAAGAGCCACAAGCCAGGCCGGCACGGATGGTTCGGCCGGGCAGCAGGGCCGCACGCGTGCCGAAGTGGTCGCGGAACTGGCCTGCGCCCGGGCCTCCGGCGAACTGGAGTCCATGGCGCTGCAGGGCTACGGCGTCGAGGGCCGGCCCATCGACCGCAGCGTTCCCGAATGCGCGCAGCAGCGCGTGCTCGCCTCGGGGGACACGCCGCAGTCCCGCTGACCCAGCCCGGCCAGCAGCGCCGCCCCACCCACGGGGGGGCGCCGCGCGCAGGCCGCGCCGGCGGGCCGTTTCAGGCGGGCACCGGCACCAGGAAATCCCGGCTGATGCCCGCGCCCAGGTCGTTCACTCGGTCCAGGAACTGCGTGAGGTAGGCATGCAGCCCGGTGGCCAGGATCTCGTCGATGCGGCCGTAGCGCAGGTCGGCCAGCAGGCGCCCGGCCTTGCGCTGCGTTTCCGCCGACTGGTCGTTGGCGACCACGGCGAGGTTGTCCACCACCTCGCGCAGGCTGGCGTGCAGCGAACGGGGCATGTCGGCCCGCAGCATGAGCAGGTCGGCCACGCGCTCGGGCGTGATCACGTCGCGGTACACCTTGCGGTACACCTCGAACGCAGACACGCTGCGCAGGATCGCGCTCCAGTGGTAGAAGTCGAACTCCTGCGGAGACGCCCGGCCGCGCTCGCGCATCGCCGAGCCGTGGAAGTCGCTCTGCACGGCATGGAACTTCACGTCCAGCAGCCGTGCCGTGTTGTCCGACCGCTCCAGGAAGGTGCCCAGGCGCAGGAAGTGGAAGGCCTCGTCCTGCAGCATGGTGCCCAGCGTCACACCCCGCGAGAGGTGCGAGCGGTACTTCACCCATTCGAAGAACGCCCCCGGGTCGCGCTCGAAATCCCTGCCCTGCAGCTGCCGGTGCAGCTCCAGCCAGGTCTGGTTCTGCGTCTCCCAGATCTCGGTGGTCAGCGCGCCGCGCACGGCACGCGCATTCTCGCGGGCCGCGCGCAGGCACGAGAGGATGGACGAGGGGTTGTTCCCATCGCGCACCATGAACTCCAGCACGCCCTCGCGCGTGACCTCGCCATGGCGCGCGGTATAGGCCGGTATCAGCTCGCTGATCGACAGCAGGCCCAGCCAACTCTCCTGCGCCACGTCGGCCGATTGCGGCAGCAGCGAGGTCTCGTAGCTGACGTTCAGCATGCGTGCGGTGTTCTCGGCCCGCTCGGTGTAGCGGGACATCCAGAACAGATGATCGGCAGTACGGCTCAGCATCTCAGTTCCCTCCCATCGACTGCGACATGGCCATGGTGCCCGGGGCGCCCAGGGCCTGCGTCATGCCGCCCATGGACTGCGACAGGCCCGTGGCGGGCGCGCCATTGGCATCGCCGTCGCCCAGCACCCAGGTGTCCTTCGTGCCGCCGCCCTGCGACGAATTGACGACCAGCGAGCCCTCCTTCAGCGCCACGCGCGTGAGGCCGCCGGCCACCATCTGCACCTTCTGGCCCGAGAGCACGAAGGGCCGCAGGTCGATGTGGCGCGGTGCGATGCCCGACTCCACGTAGGTGGGACAGCTGGAGAGCGACAGCGTGGGCTGCGCGATGTAGCCCGCCGGGTTCGCCAGCAGCGCGCCGCGGAACTCCTCGATTTCCGCCTTCGTCGCGGCGGGGCCGATCAGCATGCCGTAGCCGCCCGCGCCGTGCACCTCCTTCACCACCAGCTCGTGCAGGTGGTCCAGCACGTACTGCAGGTCGTCCCGCTTGCGGCACATCCACGTGGGCACGTTCGCCAGGATGGGCTCTTCGCCCAGGTAGAAACGGATCATCTCCGGCACGTACGGATAGACGGACTTGTCGTCCGCGATGCCCGTGCCCACGGCATTGCAGATCGCCACGTTGCCCGCGCGGTACGCGGCCATGAGGCCGGCGCAACCCAAAGTGGAGGTCGGGCGGAACACCTGCGGATCGAGGAAGTCGTCGTCCACGCGGCGGTAGATCACATCCACGCGCTGCAGTCCGCGGGTGGTGCGCATGTAGACGAAGTTGTCCTTGACGACCAGGTCCTGCCCCTCGACAAGTTCCACGCCCATCTGCTGCGCGAGGAATGCATGCTCGAAGTACGCGCTGTTGTACATGCCCGGGGTGAGCACCACCACCGAGGGCTCGGCCGCGCCGGCCGGCGCGCTGGCACGCAGCGTGTCGAGCAGCAGGTCGGGGTAGTGGGCGACGGGCGCCACGCGGTGGTTGCGGAACAGCTCGGGGAAGAGCCGCATCATCATCTTGCGGTTCTCCAGCATGTACGACACGCCCGAGGGCACGCGCAGGTTGTCCTCCAGCACGTAGTAGATGCCGTTGCCCTGCCCGTCCGGCGCGCGCACGATGTCGATGCCGGCGATGTGGGCGTACACGTCGCGCGGTACGTCCACGCCCGCCATCTCGGGGCGGAACTGCGCATTGCCCACGATCAGGTCGGCCGGCACGATGCCCGCGCGCAGGATGTCCTGGCCATGGTAGATGTCGTGGATGAAGCGGTTGAGCGCCGTCACCCGCTGCACGAGCCCCTGCTGCATGCGCGCCCACTCGTGGGCGGGAATGATGCGGGGGATCAGGTCGAAGGGGATGAGCCGCTCGGTGCCGGCCCCGTCCTCGTCCTTGGCGCCATAGACCGCGAAGGTGATGCCCACGCGGCGGAAGATCATCTCGGCCTCGGCGCGGCGCGCCTGCATCGCCTCGGCCGGCTGGCGCGACAGCCATTGGCCGTAGCGCTGGTAGTGGGGGCGCACATCGCTGCCATCGAAGGGCAGCATCTCGTACATCTCGTCGAACTTCTGCATCAGTGGTGCCTCCTGCAGCCAGCATAGCAAGTTGCAAGCCTGCTCGTCCGCTGGAAGCACCCGCGGGGGCCGGGGCGCGGCCGGATTCCGTGGTCAGAAGGGGTCCGCGGCCCCCACGGCGGCTGCCGCGGAGGCTGCGGAAGGCGGCGCATGGTGCCAGTAGCGCCGCGCGGCATCGCGCTCGCAACGCCAGCGCAGCGGCCGCGCGGAGTGCCAGGACCAGGCGCCGCAGGAGGGCGAATCCACCAGCTGTGCCCCGCGCTCCGCATAGCGCCCCACCACGTCCGGCGCCGGGTGCCCGTAGCGGTTGCGGTGGCCTGCCTGCACCACGGCGGTGCGCGGCCGCACGGCGTCCAGCAGCGCCGGGCTGGAGGATGTGCGGCTGCCGTGGTGGGGCACCAGCAGCACGTCGGCCGGCACCAGTGCGCCCCGCGCGGCCAGGGCGGCCTCTTCCGCCCGGCCGATGTCGCCGGCCAGCAGCGCCGACGCGCCGGGTGCCGAGATGCGCAGCACGCAGCTCACCGCATTGGTCCGGTCCTCACGGCCGGCCGACGGGCCCGATACGCCCGTCCCCGCCCCGCCGCCGTCCAGTGCGCCCCCCGGCGGATGCAGCACCTCGAAGCGCACCCCGTCCCATGTCCATTGCCGGCCCGCCTCGCAGCGGGTGATGGCGCGTGCGCCCTGCGCCTCCAGCGGATGGCCGGGCTCCAGCGATCCCCACAGGTCCGCGCCCGGATGCGCGGCCAGCACCGCCGCGGCACCGCCCGTGTGGTCGGTATCGCGGTGGCTGAGCATCACCCGGTCCAGCCGCTCGCCGCCCGCGCGCAGCAGCGGCACCAGCACGCGGTCGCCGGCATCGCTCTGCGGGCCGTAGCGCGGCCCCGCGTCGTAGAGCAGCGCATGGCCCGCCGTGCGCACCAGCACCGCGCTGCCCTGGCCCACATCGGGTGCCAGCAACTCGAACTGGCCCGCCCCAGGCCGCGCCGGGTGCCACCACAGCACGGGCAGCAGCAGCGGCAGGCCCATCAGGCGCAACGCCCAGGGCAGGCGCATCACCAGCAGCACGCCGCCCGCCATGCCGGCCACACCCGCCCACAGCGGCGCCGCCGGCAGCGAAACCGTGGCCCAGGGCCAGGCCGCCAGCCACTGCAACCCTTCCGCGAACGGCCGCAGGCAGGCCGCCGCCGCCGACCACAGCGGCGCCCACAGCACGCCCAGCAGCGCCAGCGGCGTGACGATCAGCGTCATCCACGGGATCGCCACCAGGTTCGCCACGAAGCCCACCACCGATATCTGCCCGAATAGCGCCACCGTGAGCGGCGTCAGCGCCAGCGTCACCACCCACTGCTCGCGCAACAGGGCCAGCACGCGTGCGCGCAGGCGTCCGGCCGCGCGCGCGGCCGGCACCACCTCGGGCGGCGTGGCGGCGTCGGACGCGAACAGCACGCCCACCGCCACGAAGCTGAGCCAGAAGCCCGCCTGCAGCAGCGCCCACGGATCGGCCGCCACCACCGCCGCGCAGGCCAGCAGCCACACCTGCGGCCAGGGCCAGCGCAGCCCCGAGAGCCGCAGCGCGCCGACCACCGCCAGCATGCATACCGTGCGCTGCGCCGGTACCGCCCAGCCGCTGAACAGCGCATACGCCGCCGCCAGCAGCACCCCGCCCGCCAGCGCCGCCCAGGGCGCCGGCACCGCCAGGCACAGCAGCGCCGAGCGCCGCCACAGCCAGCCCACCACCGCCGCGGCCACCCAGGCGAACAAGGTGATGTGCAGCCCGGAAATGCTCACCAGATGCGCAACGCCTGTCGCGCGGAACACGTCCCAGTCGGCCCGGTCGATCGCACGCTGGTCGCCCGTCACCAGGGCGGCCACCACGCCCGCGGCGCGCCGCCGGGCCAAATCCTGCAAATCGTTGTCCGCCCCGGTGGCCTGCGGCGGCGCCAGCCGGGCGAGGATGGCATCGCGCACCCGCTGCCGCGCCTGCTCCACCGGGTGCCGCCACCAGGGCGCGGCCTCCAGCCGCACCGGCCGCTCGGTACGGGCGCCCGCCTGCACGGAGCCCGTGGCCTGCACGCCCTGCTCCCACAGCCACAACTCGGCGTCGAAGCCACCCGGATTGCGCAGGCCATGCGGGGCATTCAGGCGCACCGTCATTTCCCACCGTTCGCCCACGCGGACTTCGGGCACGGGAGCGGGGACAGGTGCCGCGTCCGGCATGCCCGCGGACACGGCTGCGGCACGGGCCTTCGTCCGGGTGCCGTCCGCCTGGCGCGTGAACCAGGGAGCCCCGGAAGACCACGACACATCGACCAGCGGCGGCAGCCGCACGGGCCGGCCGGGAGCATGGCGTGTGCCGGCACCGCCCTCCGCCTCCGGGCGGTCTTTCCGGCCGCTGCGCTGCCCACGGCGCCCGCCGGAACGCGGCCCGCCGCCATCCTGCTCCGTGAACCATGCCGACTCCACCTCCAGCCGCAGGCGCACGCCCGCGTCCGTGGGCTGCGGCATCGCCGCCACCACGGCGACGATGCGCAGGTCGCGCCCCTCCAAAGCCGGGTCCAGCGCATCCGACAGACAGGCGCCCGCGCGCAGGCCGCAGACCGCGAACGCCGCCAGCGCCATGGCACAGAAGGCCAGCCATTGCGGTGCGGAAACCGGCAGTGCATGGGCCGCCGGACCGCGTCGGCGACGGCCCAGGCGCCTGGCCAGCGCCAACGCGGCCACGCCCGCCAGCAGCAGTGCCGCATACAGGCGCGCCGCCCAGAGCGCGGGCTGCATGAGCTGCAGCAACGCACCGGCAATGCTGCCCAGCAGCAGCGCGGGCCAGAGCCAGCCGCCAGCCTCGACGATGGGGCTCGATGGCGGAGCAGGAAGAGTCGGAGGGACGGGCGGCGTGGCGGAGGAAGCGGGCCGGCTCATGGGGCCCTGATGCTAGGGCTGGCAACAGGCCGCAGACCGCGAGAAAAAGGCATGCAAGGCATACCGATCCGTGAGGCAACGGGGCCGGCCTGCGGAGCCCTTTACGGCATTTCGGGCGCTGCTTCGTCGCCGTGCCGCGGTCATGCCCTCAGGAAAACGCCCTCCACAGCCCGGTCCCGAGAAACCACGGGTTGAGCACGCTGGACTCCAGCCGGAGGGTGTCGAAATCCGTCACCTCCGCGAGCAGCCTGTGCCTGGCGCCCGAGTTGTCGAAGATGTAGGCACGGTGTGCCACCTCGCAGGCCTCCGTCATCAGTGCGATGGACTTGTGGTACCGGTCGATGACCTTGTCCTCGGGCACCGGATGGCCGCCCTGCAGCACGCGCCGCCGCACCCGGTCGATGTTGATGGCGGGGTCGTCGGTCGCCACGAAATACAGATAGACCCGGTAGCCCCGCGCGCGGGTTTCCCGCATGAAGTCGATCTTCGAGGAGTGCGACATGACGGTCTCGAACGTGAAGGTCCGGCCTTCGTCGCGCAGTTCCCGGCGCACGGCCTCGGCCAGCGTGGCGGCCAGGTAGGAGTCCCAGGGCCCGGGCAAGCGGAGGGTCAGCTCACTGTCCAGCGTGATTCCGGCCAGCAGGGCCGGCATGTCCAGCCGCCGCCCCAGGCCGAACGTCTGGAAGCTGCCGCGGATCCGCTCCAGCACCGCCGGGGGCTCACCCTTCACGCCGAGTTGCCGCAGCCCCAGGCAGCCGCCGGAGGCGCGCAGCGTCTTCTCTATCTCGTCGGCGTTCACGAAGGCGCCGATCCACTGGGGCTTGAGTTCGGACTGCAGGGTGCTCTTGCCGGATCCGTTCGGCCCTGCGAGGACGCGCAGGCGCGGCTGGGCCGGTCGGGCCAGGGCAGGCCTGGCAGCCCGCCGGGCGTCAGCTGCCCCGTGAGACACGCCTGAGGACCGTGCCCGGCTTGACGCGCTTGCCCACCGGAAGGTCTTTGATGACGGTGACGCTGCCGTCGATCCTGCGCTCGACGACCTGGCCCGAAGCGGTCTTCACGGTGGCCGCCCCCGTCGCCCTGAGCGCGGCCCGGTAGGCCTCATGGCCCGCCTTGGAGGCCATCTCGGGGATGCGTCGCTCGGCGATCTGCATTCCCCTTTCGGTCGGAATGGTTCGCTGGGTAGGGGAGGACATGGGGGATGCAGAAAAACGTGTCGCCGCCAGTCTATCAGGGCACCCCGGAAGCCGCTTTCCCACCCGGCGCAGAATGGACCACGGGGAGGCATCCCGCCTCCCGCCATCCCAGGAGAATCTCCGTGAAGATTGAAGGCCAATGCCACTGCGGCGCGGTGGCCTACGAAGCCGAGGTCCAGCCGGGCAGCATGACGGTCTGCCACTGCAACGACTGCCAGACCCACTCGGGCTCCGCGTTCCGCGCCAACATTCCCGCGCCGGCCTCCGGCTTCCGGCTGACGCGTGGCACACCGCGCACCTACGTGAAAACCGCCGACAGCGGGGCCAGGCGCCTGCTCGCGTTCTGCGAACACTGCGGCACGCCGCTGTACGCCTGCGCAGAGGAAGCCCCGACGGCCTATTCACTGCGGATCGGCGCCATCCGGCAGCGGCACGCACTGGGCGCCCCGAAAAGGCAGATCTGGACCCGGCGGCGCCTTGCCTGGGTGCCATCCCCCGACGGGGTGGAGAGCTTCGACGGGCAGCCCTGAAGAGGGCCGCCGGAGCGCTGTACCATTCCTGCCGCCGCAGGCCTTTCGTGCGCTCCATCGACCTGCACACGCACAGCCTGCGCCCTTTTTTCCCTCAACCACCACCTCCCGCCACCATGAGCATTTACGACAAACTCTCTGCCCTGAACATCACGCTCCCGCCCGTCGCCACGCCGGCCGCGGCCTATGTGCCCTACGTGCAGACGGGCAACCTCGTCTTCCTGAGCGGCCACATCGCCCGCAAGGACGGCAAGCCGTGGGTGGGGCAGTTCGGCCGCGACATCGCGACGGAAGACGGCAAGGCCGCGGCGCGCGCCGTGGCGATCGACCTGCTGGGCACGCTGCATGCGGCCACGGGCGGTGACCTGAATCGTGTGCAGCGCATCGTGAAGGTGATGAGCCTGGTGAATTCCACGGGTGATTTCACCGAGCAGCACCTGGTGACCAACGGTGCCAGCGAGCTGCTGGGCGAGGTGTTCGGCGACAAGGGCAAGCACGCGCGCAGCGCCTTCGGCGTGGCGCAGATCCCCATGGGCGCCTGCGTGGAAATCGAGCTGATCGCCGAACTGGCCTGAGCGCCGTGCATGCCGTGAGCGCCACCGCAGCCCCTTCCGCCAGCCCGCCGTCCGGGGAACCGCCGCTGGTGCTCTCCATCCAGTCGCATGTCGCCTTCGGGCACGTGGGCAATGACGCGGCCATGCTGCCGCTGCAGATGCTGGGCATCCAGCCGGTGGCGGTGCACACGGTGCAGTTCTCCAACCACACGGGCTACGGCGAGTTCAAGGGGCAGGTGTTCCCGCCAGCGCACATCGCCGACGTGCTCGATGGCCTGCGCGCGCGCGGCGTGCTGGCGCGCTGCACGGCGGTGCTCTCCGGCTACCTGGGCGATGCCGGCGTGGGCGAGGCCATCCTGGCCGCGGTGCAGGAGATCCGGGCCGTGCGCCCGGGCCTGCGCTACCTGTGCGACCCGGTGATGGGCGACGTGGGCCGGGGCGTGTTCGTGCGCCCGGGCATCCCGGAATTCCTGCGCCGCCGCGCGCTGGCGCAGGCCAGCATCATCACGCCCAACCAGTACGAATTCGAACTGCTGCACGGCGTGCCCCTGGGCTCGGTGGACGAGGCGGTGGCCGCCGCGCGCGCGCTGCTGGGCGATGCCGCCGGCACGGGCCCCTCGCTCATCGTGGTGACCAGCCTGCGCACGCCCGACCTGCCGGACGACCGGCTGGCCACGCTGGCCGTGACGGCGGAGGCCGCCTGGCTGGTGCGCACGCCGTTCATCGACCTGCAGCCCCTGCCCAACGGCATGGGCGACGTGTTCTCGGCCGTGCTGCTGGGCCACCTGCTGCGCGGCGCGTCCACGCCGGACGCGGTATCGAGCGCGGTCAGCAGCCTGTACGCACTCGTGTCGCGCACCGCGCCGGGCCAGCGCGACCTGCCCCTGGTGGCCTGCCGCGAGCAGATCGCGCAACCGTCGGAGCGTTTCGCCGCCGAGGCGGTGCGCACCCCGGCGCGGTCCTGAGGCGAGGCCCCGGCCCCGCGCCGGATCAGGCCGCCAGTGTGCGGGGCGTGCCCCGCACGGGCTGCGGCAGCGCCGTGCCGGCAGCGCCCGGCAGGGCGCGCAGCTTGAATACCGACACCGTGCGCGCCAGCTGCTCGGCCTGCTCGCGCAGGCTCTGGGCCGCGGCGGCGCTTTCTTCCACCAGCGCGGCGTTCTGCTGCGTCGTCTGGTCCAGCCGTCCCACGGATTCGTTCACCTGCCCGATGCCGGCGCTCTGCTCGGTCGCCGCGGCGGTGATCTCGCCGATCATGTCGTTGACGTGCTGCACCGAGCGCACGACGTCCTGCATGGTGGCGCCGGCATCCTGCACCAGCCGGCTGCCGGCCTCCACCCGCTCCACCGAAGTCCCGATCAGTTGCTTGATCTCCCGTGCGGCGGTGGCGCTGCGCTGCGCCAGGGCGCGCACCTCGGCCGCCACCACGGCGAAGCCTCGGCCCTGCTCGCCCGCGCGCGCCGCCTCCACGGCGGCGTTCAGGGCCAGGATGTTGGTCTGGAAGGCGATGCCGTCGATCACGCCGATGATGTCGGCGATCCGGCGGCTGCTCTGGTGGATGTCCTCCATGGTGGAGACCACCTGCGTGACCACGTCGCCGCCGCGCTGCGCCACGCTGCGGGCACTGGCCGCGAGCCCGCTGGCCTGCTGCGCGCTGCCCGCGCTCTGCTGCAGGGTGCTGGTGAGCTGTTCCATGGCCGCGGCCGTCTCCTGCAGGCTGCTGGAGGCCTGCTCGGTGCGCACGGACAGGTCATGGTTGCCGGTGGCGATCTCGGCACTGGCGATGGCGATGCTGTCGGTGCTCTGGCGCACCTGCCGCACCACGCCAGAAAGCGCTTCGCCCATCGCACCGAGCGATTGCAGCAGTTCGCCGAACTCGTCGCCGCCGCCCTGCGGCACGGGCGAGGCCAGGTCGCCGCTGGCAATGCGCGCCGCCACTGCATTGGCCTCCGCCAGCGGCCTCTGGATGCTGCGGATCAGCACCACGCTGCCCGCGACGATGCCCGCCAGCAGGAGCACCAGCCCCGCGACCGCGCCCAGCAGGATGCGCTGCAGCGATGCGATCGTCCGGTCACGCACCGCATCGGCGGCGTCGGCCTGCGACTGCGCAAAATCCCGCAGGAGTTGCAGGTAGGTGGCCACGGTGGGCTGGTAGCGCTGCAGCACCAGGGCACGGGCTTCGTCCCGCTGCCCGGCGGCAGCCAGCCTGCCGGCCTCACCGCGCAGGTCCAGCGTGGCCTGGCGCGCCGCCGCGATCCTCGCCATCTGGGCCCTGTCCTGCGCGGAGAGATCCATGCCGGACAGCATCTTCTGGGTTTCGGAAATGCGCGCGGACGTAGCGGCGACCGTTTCCTTGAACTGCGCCTCCAGCAGGGGGTCGGCGGTGAGCGCGACGGCCAGGGTGCGGGCCGCGTTGGTCTCCGTGAGACCGGCCCAGCGCAGGGCCGCCTGGGAGCGCTTTTCCATCTCGTCGCGCGCGGCCTCGGCCAGGGCCTGCTCGCGCTGGTAGCGCACGGCGGCAACGCCGAGTATCGCGGACAGCATGGCCACCAGCAGGGCGACGGCGATCCAGAGCTTGTGGACGACCAGCAGTGATCGTTGCATGGCGGACTCCTTTGTCATGCCGGGCGGGCCGCGCCCACCCTCGTCGGCTGAAGCCATCGTGCATGAAGCGGCGTCCGGGGCGCTCGGTGTTTACACCAGCGCCGGGTGGAACCACCCGCCAGGCTCAGAGCGGCTGACACGACCCAGCGAAGCGGTTCTGGCCAGGCGCCGTATCGCAGGCAGTACGGGTAGTACGACAAGATGCGGCAACGACGCCAGAAGGGTCGTGTTAGCCGCTCTTAGAAGGTTTCCCAGTCGTCGTCGCTCTGGCTGGCCTTGCGCGGCGGCGCAGGGGGCTGCGGCGCGGATGCCGCCGGTGCCGGGCGGCCGGTCAGTGCAGGCGCCTTGCCGGCGGCCGGCCTGGCGACGGCCGGCGTGCGCGGCCGGGCGGGTGCCGCGACGGCAGGGCGCGGTGCCGCAGGCGCTGCCGTCGGAGGGAACGCGGGCGCCGACACCGCCTTGGCAGCGGGCGGCGGAACGGGCACGGATGCGGCGGGAGCGCCCGCCCCGCGGCCGTCCCGCAGGCGGAATGCCGCCACCACTTCGGCCAGCATGGCCGCCTGCGTCTTGAGCGAGCCGGCCGCGGCCGCGGCCTCCTCGACCAGGGCCGCGTTCTGCTGCGTCACCTGGTCCATCTGCCCGATGGCCTGGCTCACCTGCTCGATGCCCGAACTCTGCTCCGCGCTCGCGGCGCTGATCTCGCCCATGATGTCGGCCACGCGCCGGATGCTGTCCACCACGGTTTCCATGGTGCGTCCGGCCTGTGCGACCTGCTGGGAGCCTTCGTCCACCTTGGCCACCGAGTCGCCGATCAGCGTCTTGATGTCCTTGGCGGCTTCGGCGCTGCGCCCTGCGAGCGCGCGCACTTCGCCGGCCACTACCGCGAAGCCGCGGCCCTGCTCGCCGGCCCGGGCCGCCTCCACGGCAGCGTTCAGCGCCAGGATGTTGGTCTGGAAAGCGATGCCGTCGATCACGCCGATGATGTCCGCGATGCGGCGCGAGGAAGCATCGATGGCGCCCATGGTCTGCACCACGCCGGCCACCACCTGCCCGCCCTCGCCCGCCACCTGCGAGGCATGGGCCGCGAGCTGGTTGGCCTGCCGGGCGCTGTCGGCGTTCTGCCGCACGGCGCTGGTGAGTTGTTCGATGGAGGCAGCCGTCTGCTGCAGGGCGCTCGCCTGCCGCTCGGTGCGCGCGGACAGGTCCTGGTTGCCCGCGTCGATTTCGCGCGCGGCGACGGCGATGCTGTCGGCACCCTGGCGCACGCGGCCCGTGACCTGGGCGAGGTTGTCGTTCATCTGGCGCAGGGCATCCAGCATCTGTCCGGTCTCATCGCGCCCGCCCGTGGTGATATGGCTCGTGAGATCGTTGTCCGCCACGGCACGCGCGACACGCACCGCCTCGCCGAGCGGTCGCGTGATGCCACGCGTGATCCACCAGCCCAGGCCCGCGCCCAGGACCAGGGCCAGCACGCTCGCGATCGCCACGGCGATGCGGGTCTGCGCATAGCCGGACTCCACCTTCCCGAGGGCCGCGTCGATGTCCGCGCGCTGCAGGTCCAGGAGTTGCTGGACGCTCTTGAGGTACTGCACGGTCAGGGGCTGGAACTCCTGCGTGAACAGGCGCTGCGCCTCGTCCAGCCGGCCCTCGCGCTTGGCCTTGTAGAGGGCATCGCGCGACGCGAGATAGGCCACGCGGGTTTTCTGGATGTCGGCCATCAGCGCCTTTTCCTGGTCGGTCTGCGCCAGCTCATCGATGCGCTTGAGCATGTCCCCCGACTGGCGCGACGAGGCCGCCGCCTCTTCAGCGAACCTGTCGCTGAGTGCCGCATCGGCGCTCAGCGCCACGGCCTTGGTGCGTTGCACGCTCGTATGGATGTTGCGCGCCCAGTCGCTGATCAGGCGCTCCTTGAAGAGGGCTTCCGATCCGACGCCCTTCACGGAACGGACCATCTCCCCCATGTTGGTCAGGCCCAGCATGTTCATGACGAACATGACAAGCAGGATGAGCGCGAATCCCAGCGCGAGGCGGGTGGCGATTTTCAGATCTTTCACGGTAGGTGCTCCTGGCGCGCATCAAGGCAATGCACGGCCCGGCAGCCTCCGCCTCCGGTGGCCGTGCGGGCAGATAGTGCATTGATACAAGCCGAAACACCACTCCGCATTAACACCATGTCCCCGTCGCGATGCGGCGGCGCAACAAAAAAGGGCCGCCATGCCCTGGCGGCCCTCCGGCAAGCGGTGTTCGCGCGGCTTTACTCGACGCGCTGCACGGCGTTGGGCTTGAAGCCCAGGTCCGCCGCCTTGCCCTTGCGCCCGCGCGGGAAGCGCGCATTGTTGAGGCTGCGGATCTCCAGCGTCTCGTCGCGCTCCTTGCCGCCCCGGCCCACGCCCGCGATGCGCACGCTGCGCGTGTACGCCGCGGCGCCCGCCAGCGTGTCCTTGGGTTCGAGGTCGATGAGCATCAGGCCGCGCCCGCCATTGGCCATCTGCTTGAGCTCGGTGATCTCGAAAGTCAGGATGCGCCCGCCCGCCGAGGCGCAGCACACATGGGTCGCGGGGGCGAGCGCCTGGCTGCCGCTGGTGAATGCCGCGTGCGACGGCCGGCACAGCTGTTCGCCTTCGCCCAGCGAGACGAAGGCCTTGCCGCCGCGGTTGCGCGCCGTCATGTGCTCCACGGCCGCGATGAAACCGTAGCCGCCCGTGCCCGCGAGCAGCAGCGCCGCGTTCGCCGGGCCCGCGAAATAGTGCACCGGCTGCGTGCCGGCCTCCAGGTCGATCAGCGTGGTGATGGGCTGTCCGTCGCCGCGCGCGCCGGGCAATTGCGAGACGGCCACGGAGTACACGCGACCGTTGCTGCCCAAGGCGATGAGCGTATCGACGGTGCGGCACTCGAAGGTGCCGTAGAGCGCGTCACCCGCCTTGAAGGCGAAGGTGCCGGCATCGTGCCCGTGGCCCTGGCGCGCGCGCACCCAGCCCTTCTGCGAAACGACCACCGTCACGGGCTCATCGACCACCTTCACCTCGGCCGTGGCGCGCTTTTCGGCCTGGATGAGGGTGCGGCGCGCGTCGGCGAACTGCTTCGCGTCCGCCTCGATCTCCTTGACCATGAGGCGGCGCAGCGATGCCGGGTTCGCGAGGATGTCCTCGAGCTTGCCCTGCTCCTCGCGCAGTTCCTTGAGTTCCTGCTCGATCTTGATGGCTTCGAGCCGCGCGAGCTGGCGCAGGCGGATTTCGAGGATGTCCTCGGCCTGCCGGTCCGACAGGTTGAAGCGCTCCATCAGCGCGGCCTTGGGCTCGTCGCTCGCACGGATGATGGCGATCACCTCGTCGATGTTGAGCAGCACGGTCTGCCGCCCCTCGAGGATGTGGATGCGGTCCAGCACCTTGGCCAGGCGGTGCTGGCTGCGCCGCGTGATGGTCTGCTGGCGGAAGGCGATCCATTCCTCCAGCATGCGCCGCAACGACTTCTGCACGGGCTTGCCGTCCAGGCCCACCATGGTCAGGTTGATGGGCGCGGAGGTTTCCAGGCTGGTGTGCGCCAGCAGCGTGGTGATCAGTTCCTGCTGCGGCACCTTGCCGGTCTTGGGCTCGAACACGATGCGCACGGGCGCATCCTTGCTCGACTCGTCGCGCACCACGTCCAGCACGCCCAGCACCGTGGCCTTGAGCTGCGTCTGCTCCTGCGACAGCGCCTTCTTGCCGGCTTTCACCTTGGGATTGGTGAGTTCCTCGATCTCTTCGAGCACCTTCTGGGCGGACACGCCGGGCGGCAGCTCGGTGACCACCATCTGCCACTGGCCGCGCGCGAGGTCCTCGATCTTCCAGCGCGCGCGCACCTTCAGGCTGCCGCGGCCCGTGCGGTAGGCGTCCTGGATGTCGCCGGGGGTGCTGATGATCTGCCCGCCCCCCGGATAGTCCGGGCCCGGCACCATCGCGGCGAGTTCCTCGTCGGCGAGCTTCGGGTTCTTCACCAGCGCCACGCAGGCGTCGGCGATCTCGCGCAGGTTGTGGCTCGGGATCTCGGTGGCCAGGCCCACGGCGATGCCGCTCGCGCCGTTGAGCAGCGCGAACGGCAGGCGCGCGGGCAGTTGCCGCGGCTCCTCCGTCGAGCCGTCGTAGTTGGGCACGAAATCGACCGTGCCCTGGTCGATCTCATCGAGCAGCAGGCTGGCGATGCGCGTGAGCCGCGCCTCGGTGTAGCGCATGGCCGCGGCACCGTCGCCGTCACGGCTGCCGAAGTTGCCCTGGCCGTCGATGAGCGGGTAGCGCTGGCTGAAATCCTGCGCGAGCCGTACCAGCGCATCGTAGGCCGACTGGTCGCCGTGCGGATGGAAGCGGCCCAGCACGTCGCCGACCACGCGGGCGCTCTTCACGGGCTTGGCCGGCACGTTGCGGGT